>NZ_JBOIBY010000702.1:0-8378 GCF_050739655.1 Pseudomonas sp.
CGCCCAGACACCGCGTACATTCAGGCGGAAAACGTTATCGTTGACCTCCATCGCGAGCAGGCTCGCTCCCACAAAGGGAAGGGCCTGTCATCATGAACCCTCCAATCATTGCCGATGTCGACTAGGCTCTAAGCACTGCTTGATTATCCTTGTGACGTCTTGTCCATTTCTTTGCCCGCGGGGGCGGGTGCTGCGCCTTTTTACTGTCACTCGTCGACTATTCAAACAGAACCCTGGAGCCTGACCACTGATTCGAGAGGTGCCCCATGAGTCTGCTGCTTGAACCCTATACCCTTCGCCAATTGACCCTGCTCAACCGCATTGCGGTGTCGCCAATGTGCCAGTACTCAGCCGTGGATGGTCTGGCCAATGACTGGCACCTGGTCCACCTCGGTAGCCGTGCCATCGGCGGGGCGGGGCTGGTGTTTACCGAAGCCACGGCGATCACCGCCGATGGGCGTATTACTGCACAAGACCTTGGTCTGTGGTGCGATGAACAGATCGAACCCCTGCAACGCATCACACGCTTCATTGCCGCTCAGGGCGGCGTGGCCGGCATCCAGTTGGCCCACGCCGGACGCAAGGCCAGCACCTATCGGCCGTGGCTCGGCAAGCATGGCAGCGTAAAACCCGAAGACGGCGGCTGGTTGCCGGTCGGCCCGTCACCGATTGCTTTCGACCCCGAACACGCAAAGCCCAAGCAGCTTGAAGAAAGCGATATCGCCAATCTCATCCAGGCCTTCGCCGACGCGGCCAAACGTGCGCTGACCGCAGGTTTCAAAGTGGTCGAAGTACACGCGGCCCATGGTTATCTGCTGCATCAGTTTCTTTCACCCCTGAGTAATCAACGGCGGGACCAGTACGGCGGCTCGTTCGAAAACCGCATCCGCCTGGTGTTGCAGGTCACCGAAGCGGTGCGTACGGTGTGGCCGCAAGAGTTGCCGCTGTTCGTCCGGGTCTCGGCCACTGACTGGGTGGAAGATGGCTGGAACCCCGATGAAACCGTCGAGCTGGCGCGGCGCCTCAAAGCCTTGGGTGTGGACCTGATTGATGTCTCCTCGGGCGGCACGGCAGTCAACGCGGAAATTCCGACCGGCCCTGGCTACCAGACGCGCTTCGCCGAGCGTGTGCGTAAAGAAGCGGAAATCGCTACCGGCACCGTCGGCATGATTACCGAGCCGGCACAGGCCGAGCACATTCTGCGTACCTGTCAGGCTGACATCATCTTCCTGGCCCGTGAGTTGTTGCGTGATCCGTACTGGCCGCTGCATGCCGACGACGATCTCGGGGGACGCAAGGCCATCTGGCCGGCGCAATACCAGCGTGCGACCCATCGTGATCAGCCCATCCATGAATCGGATCTGCGGGAATAAATCGGTCGTCATAAAAAAGCCCCTGAGTCGTGAGATTCAGGGGCTTTCGTTTGTACGAAGCGCCGATCAGGCCGCTTCGATCTTGCTGCGGTTCTGTTCGACTTTGTTCAGGTAGTCCTTGAGCTTGTCCTGTTCTGCCGGTGTGGTGAACAAGCCAAGCTTGCTGCGGCGCCACAGGATGTCGTGGGCAGTGGTGGCCCATTCTTCGCTGCACAGGTAGTCGACTTCACGGGTATAGAGACCGCCGCCGATGTGTTCGCCCAGATCACTCAGGTTTTCTACACCTTCGAGCATACGCCAGGTGCGGCTGCCGTAAGTGGTGGCCCAGCGGCGCGAGATTTCAGTCGGAACCCAGTCGAACTTGTCACGGATCAGCGAGCTCAGCGCCTTCGGAGTGGTCATGTCTTCGCCGCCCGGTAGAGGGGCGTTCGCGGTCCAGCTTGGCTTGATGTGCGTAAAGTACGGCGTCAGCTGCGCCAGCGCCGATTCCGCCAGTTTGCGGTAGGTGGTGAGTTTGCCGCCGAACACCGACAACAATGGCGCTTCTTCGCCAGTGCTCGACAACGCCAGGGTGTAGTCGCGAGTGACAGCCGATGGGTTGTCCGATTCGTCGTTGCACAGCGGCCGCACACCGGAATAGCTGTGCAGGATATCGTCGCGGCTGATCTGCTTTTTGAAGTGAGCGTTGACCACTTTCAGCAAGTAATCGGTTTCGCCTTCGGTGATCGCCACCTTCGCCGGGTCGCCGGTGTATTCGCGGTCGGTGGTGCCGATCAGGGTGAAATGGTTCAGATACGGAATGGTGAACACGATGCGCTGATCTTCGTTTTGCAGAATGTGCGCGTGTTCGCCTTCGTAGAGTTTCGGCACGATCAGATGGCTGCCCTGGATCAAGCGGATGCCGTATGGCGATTCCATCTTCAGATCATCACGAATGAACTTGGCGACCCATGGGCCAGCCGCGTTCACCAATGCCTTGGCGCGGATCGAAAACAGACTGCCATCGGCGCGTTCCAGGTGCAGGTGCCACAAGCCCTTGGTGCGACGCGCGCTGACGCAACGGGTCTGGGTGTGGATGTGGGCGCCATTTTCCCGAGCGGCCATGGCGTTCAATACCACCAGGCGCGCATCGTCGACCCAGCAATCGGAGTATTCGAAGCCCTTGGTGATTTCGCTTTTCAGGGCGCTGTCCGGGCCGAACTTCAGGCTTTTCGAGCCCAGCAGCTGTTCCCGTTTGCCGAGGTTGTCATACAGGAACAGGCCGGCGCGGATCATCCAGGCCGGACGCAGGTGTGGACGATGCGGCAGCACGAAGCGCATCTGTTTGACGATGTGTGGCGCTTTGGTCAGCAGCACTTCACGTTCGGCGAGCGCTTCGCGTACCAGACGGAATTCATAATGTTCGAGGTAACGCAGCCCGCCGTGGATCAGCTTGCTGCTGGCCGATGAGGTGTGGCTGGCCAGATCGTCCTTTTCGCAAAGGAACACCGAGAGGCCGCGACCGGCGGCATCCGCTGCGATCCCCACGCCATTGATGCCGCCACCGATGACGGCGATATCGTAGACCTCGGCAAGAGGGGGCGTAGGCAAGGTAGAAGTGGGCATCGGCTAAGGCCTCGGGACTTTTTGATTTTCTGTATTGGGTTTTATGTATTTGAAAGCGAACATTAATGTTCATTTTCGAAAATACTAGCCCATAAAGTCGCGCACAGCCAGTTAGCTTCGATTGAAAATACTCATCGAAGGGCTATTAAAGGAAAATATTCGAACATAAAAGCAAAAGATCGCAGCCTTCGGCAGCTCCTACAGGTGTACGACATCTTTGTAGGAGCTGCCGAAGGCTGCGATCTTTCGAGGCTGAAGGCGTTAAACGACTTCCAGGCGAACCTTATGCTGGTTCAACAGTTGCGCCAGCGTCGGGGACGGCTGTTGATCGGTCACCAGGCAATCGACCAGACTGATCGGCCCCAGGCGAATCATGGCGTTGCGCCCGAACTTGCTGGAGTCGGCGGCGAGGATGACCTGCCGAGCATTGGCGATAATCGCCTGGGAGACCCGTACTTCCTGATAATCGAAATCCAGCAGGCTGCCGTCTTCATCGATGCCGCTAATGCCCACCAGGGCGAAGTCGACCTTGAACTGATTGATGAAATCGACACTGGCCTGGCCGACCACGCCGCCATCACGTCGCACGTTGCCCCCCGTCAGCAAGACGTCGAAGTCGTCCTTGGCGCTGAGCATCGAGGCCACATGCAAATTGTTGGTGATGATCTTCAGGTGGCTGTGATTGAGCAGCGCACGGGCGATCGATTCGGTGGTCGTACCGATGTTGATGAACAGCGAGGCGTGATCGGGAATCTGTGCGGCAATAGCTTCGCCGATACGCTGCTTTTCGTCGCGCATCTGATCGGCGCGCATGGCGTAGGCGGTGTTTTCAACACTGGAGTCGTAAGCCGCGCCGCCGTGGTAGCGGCGCAGTAAATTGGCTTCCGCCAGCTGATTGATATCGCGGCGTATGGTCTGCGGAGTAACGACGAACAGCTGGGCCATTTCCTCAATGCTGACATAGCCGCGCTCGCGGACCAATTCGAGGATTTGTTGCTGGCGGGGAGGCAGATTCATGGGGCGTCCTTGGGGCTGCCGTGCAAAATTTGCCCATGATGCCGCAGGAATCCACTCCCTGCCAGTTACAAGCAGATACGAGTCTGCCGGTTGGCTTATTCAGCGCCTTCCTGTGGCTCCCAATCGCGGGTGCGGCTGACTGCTTTTTTCCAGCCGGCGTAGAGTTTTTCCTTCGCGGCTTCGTCAAGTGTCGGTTCAAACCGGCGCTCGATGACAGCCTTGCCACGCAACTCTTCCAGGCTGCCCCAGAAGCCACAGGCCAAGCCTGCCAGGTAAGCCGCACCCAGCGCCGTGGTTTCGCGCATTTGCGGACGCTCGACCTGGGTGCCAAGAATGTCGGCCTGGAACTGCATGAGGAAATTGTTTGCCACCGCGCCGCCATCCACGCGTAGGGCTTTGAGGCGTTCGCCGGCGTCCTGCTGCATGGCGTCGAGTACGTCCCGGGTCTGGTAGGCAATCGACTCCAGCGCGGCGCGGATGATGTGATCCACGCGTACACCGCGGGTCAGGCCGAACAGCGCGCCACGGGCATACGGGTCCCAGTAGGGAGCACCCAGGCCGGTGAAGGCGGGGACCAGGTACACGCCATTGCTGTCCTTGACCTTGTTGGCAAAGTATTCGGTGTCATGGGCGTCATTGATGATTTTCAACTCGTCGCGCAACCACTGCACGGTGGAGCCACCGTTGAACACCGCGCCCTCCAGCGCGTAGGCCACTTCACCACGGGGGCCACAGGCGATTGTGGTGAGCATGCCGTGATTGGACTTCACTGCTTTATCGCCAGTGTTCATCAACAGGAAGCAACCGGTGCCATAGGTGTTTTTGGCCTGACCTGCCTCCACGCACATCTGCCCGAACAGCGCTGCCTGCTGGTCACCGGCGATACCGCCGATGGCGATCCCGCTTTTGGTACGGCCGTAAATTTCCGAAGACGATTTCACTTCCGGCAACATTTCGCGAGGGATGTCCAGCACCTCCAGCATCTTCGCGTCCCACTGCAGGGTGTGGATGTTGAAGAGCATGGTGCGCGAGGCGTTGGTGTAGTCGGTGACGTGCACTTTGCCGCCGGTGAATTTCCAGATCAGCCAGCTGTCGACGGTGCCAAACAACAACTCGCCGTTGCGCGCACGCTCACGGCTGCCTTCGACGTTGTCCAGGATCCACTTGAGCTTGGTGCCCGAGAAGTATGGGTCGGTGACCAGGCCCGTGGTGTCGCTGATGTATTGCTCATGGCCATCGCGCTTGAGTTGTTGGCAGATCTCGGTGCTGCGCCGGCATTGCCAGACGATGGCGTTGTAGATCGGGCGGCCGGTGGTCTTGTCCCACACAACGGTGGTTTCACGCTGGTTGGTGATGCCGATGGCCGCGACCTGGTCGTGATGCAGGCCGGCTTGTGCCAGGGCCTCGACCATCACCGCACTTTGGGTGGCGAAGATTTCCATCGGGTCATGCTCGACCCATCCGGCTTGTGGATAGTGCTGGGCGAACTCCCGTTGAGCGGTGCAAACGACGTTGGCGTCACGGTCGAAAATGATCGCGCGGGAGCTGGTCGTGCCCTGATCGAGGGCAATGATGTAGTTCTTATTCTGAGTGTCGGTCATGTCGATTGCCTTGGACGATAAAAGGGGAGTGAGGTCTGGCGCGCGATCTTTTCGGCAGGATCATGCGCCAACGGTATCAAGAAATTCCTGGTTTGCCGTCAATGGCCACTGTTGTGTCCTTTGTAGCAGGTACAGCGTTGGGCAGATGACGGGCAATGAGTGCGCGATAGGCTGCGGCGCCGAGGCAGGCACCGAGCATCGGTGCAAAAATCGGGATCAGGAAGTACGGAATATCGCGCCCGCCAGTGAAGGAAATCTCACCCCAGCCGGCAAAGAAGGTCATCAGCTTGGGGCCGAAGTCGCGGGCAGGATTCATCGCGAAACCGGTCAGCGGCCCCATCGAGCTACCAATCACCGCAATCAGCAAGCCGATCAGGATGGGTGCCAAGGGGCCATTGGGGAGGCCATTGTTATCATCGGTCAGCGACATGATCACGCCCATCAGGATGGCGGTGATGATCACTTCGACGAGGAATGCTTGTGCCGTAGACAGGCTCGGATTGGGGAAGGTGGAAAACACCGATGCCAATTCGAGGCTGGCTTCGGTGCCGCGAACCATATGGTGAGTTTGTTCGAAATCGAAGAAGAGGTTGCTGTACAGCGTGTACACCAACAGGGCTCCGCAAAAGGCGCCAGCGACCTGGGCGACAATATAGAACGGCAGTTTGCGCTTTTCGAAGCCCGCGAAAATGCTCAGCGCAATGCTCACGGCGGGATTGAGATGAGCGCCGGAAACCCCGGCGGTCAGGTAGATCGCCATGCTGACGCCGACGCCCCAGATGATGCTGATTTCCCACAAACCAAAGCTCGCACCCGCGACCTTGAGCGCGGCAACGCAACCTGTACCAAAAAAGATCAGAAGTGCAGTACCCAAAAACTCGGCCATGCATTGGCTCGAGAGCGAAGGTTGTTGTAAAGCGGTTGTCATCGAAACCTCATTGTTTTTCTTGTCTGGCGCTTTCTTTCCATCATGGTCAAAGCGCGTTTTTCACCGAGGCAGGATCCCCATCCCGTTCCCGGTTTAATGCTGGGCATTGCGTTGTGGAATTTTCGTACAGATTCACAAACGAAAAAATATAGACAAGAAACACTGCTGTCAAAGGTCGAAAGTGAACCATCGGTCACAAATAAACTATTAGTTCTGTGAATGATCGATTGGGGAGGCAGTTTGAATGGGGTTCGAAGAAGCCTTTTGCGAATCAATGTCCTAGAATCCGGCGCATTGTCTTTTACCGCCGCCATGTCTGGAGCTGCCATGACACCCGCATTGGATTTGCTGAAAAAGGTTCGGGCCGAACACCGAGTGCACAGTTATGAACATGACCCGAAGGCAGCGTCCTATGGGCTTGAGGCCGCGGAAAAGCTTGGCCTGGACCCAGCGCAGGTGTTCAAGACTTTGCTGGCGGCCAGTGAGAAAGGCGAGCTGTTGGTTGCGGTGGTGCCGGTTGTCGGGAGTCTGGATTTGAAAGGCCTGGCACACGCAGCGGGTGTGAAAAAAGTCGAAATGGCCGACCCCGCCGCAGCGCAGCGCTCGACTGGATATCTGTTAGGCGGAATCAGCCCGCTGGGACAGAAGAAGCGTTTGCGCACCTTTATAGATAATTCGGCACAACCCTTCGCGAGCATTTTTGTCAGCGCGGGACGACGTGGCCTGGAGGTCGAATTGGCCCCTGCTGTGCTGGCTGAGCACACCCAGGCGAAGTTCGCCGATATCGGTCGCGCCTGACGGCTCTGTATGGTGCAAAAAAGCCAGCTCTGTCACTGGTGCGTTCTTTACCGCGACTTCATGCTCGGTGGCCTGACAGAGGGAGAAGGTTATGCAGCTTGAGTTTTATCAGGTTGACGCGTTCAGCGATCAACCCTTTCGTGGTAACCCGGCAATGGTCTATCGGCTGGACGCCTGGCTCGCCGATGATTTGATGCAAAAGATCGCCGCCGAACACAACCTCGCCGAGACGGCTTTTGTTGTGCGAGAGGGACAGGGCTGGCACATCCGCTGGTTTACCCCGACCACTGAAGTCCCGTTATGTGGTCACGCAACCCTGGCCAGTGCCTACGTGTTGTTCGAAATCTACAAGGAGCCCGTTGAGCGCCTGGACTTCACCTGCAAGTCCGGCCCGCTGAGCGTGACCCGTGAAGCTGGGCGCCTTTGGCTGGATTTCCCGGCGATCGTACCGTCGGAAGTCGGGGTGACCCTGGACATCGAGCGTGTGCTCGGCGTGGAAGCCGTCGATGTCCTGGGTTCAAATGAATTGTTCGTGGTGCTTGAGTCCGAGCAGGCCGTGCTGGACTGCAAACCGGACATGGTCGCCCTGGCGAAGCTGCCGTGGTTGGGCGCCATCGTGACGGCGCGGGGTGGCAAGCATGACTTCGTATCCCGTTACTTCGCACCGGCCATTGGCATCAACGAAGATCCGGTGACCGGATCGACCCATTGCAGCCTGATTCCTTACTGGTCGAAGCGTTTGGGTAAGTCGAGTCTGACGGCTTATCAGTGTTCGAAGCGGGGCGGGGAGTTGTTCTGCCGGTTGGAAGGGGATCGAGTGAAGATTGGCGGGAATGCGACGTTGGTGGCCAGCGGAAAACTGATGATCGCCTGAAACGTGTAGGCGCGAGGCTTGCCCTAATGCCAGTCAGTTAAGCGATGAAGGTCAACTGTAGGAGCGAGCTTGCTCGCGAAAAACGTTAACGATAACGCGGAAATTCAGAATGAACGCGGCGTCCTGAAGTATTTCGCTAGCAAGCTCGCTCCTACAAATGCCTTAACTGACCGGCATTAAGG
>NZ_JBOIBY010000703.1:0-1163 GCF_050739655.1 Pseudomonas sp.
GCGGCGTACACCCATGCTCTTCACCACTCAACAGGCCGAGCGTTAGCTCGCCTGCCGCTCTTGATCTTGATCCACCCGCCCCCTCGGCAGGCTGAGTGGAGGTGTTCATCCGGGGATTGGCGCGCAGCGCCGTTCGACGCAGTCGAACTCATTGCATGTAGGTCGAGCGCAGCCGACCGGAGGGCAATGCCCCCGGATGAATGCCGGAGCGAAGGAACCCCGAGCCTAGGCGAGGGGCCGGACGTTCGGGGCGAGCGTTTTTTTGCTTACTTTTTTTAGGCGCTTGTAAAAAAAGTGAGTCGCCGTAAGGGCGAAACCCCAAGTCGCCGTCACTCAAAAAACGGATATGTACACAGTCAAAAAAAAAGACAGGCTGACTATCAGGCCGCATTCGCGAGCAAGCCGGCTCCCACAAGTAGTATCCGAAACATAGCCCAATGTTGGCAGCAAGCATTTCAGGCCTTGGCGACAACCCATGTCGTTCGCCAAGACCTTTTCATGTCAGCTCAAACCAGCTTGAGCACGACGTTGATGTTGTTGCGCGTGGCTTTCGAGTACGGGCAGTACTGGTGCCCGGTGTCGACGATTTTCTGCGCGGTTTCGCGATCCAGCCCTGGCAGGCTGACATTGAGTCGCGCCTGGAGCAGGTAGCCGCCTTCATTGGTGCCCAGGTCGACTTCGGCATCGACGGCCACATCCTTGGGCAGCGTCACTTTCATTTCCCTGGCCGCCACTTGCATCGCGCCGATAAAACAGGCTGACCAGCCGGCAGAGAACAGTTGCTCCGGATTGGTTCCGCCGCCACCCGCACCCGGGGACGAAAGCTTCACATCGAGGATTCCGTCGGAGCTGCGGGAGGCGCCGTCACGCCCGCCGGTGGTGTGGGTTTTGGCGGTGTACAACACTTTATCGATCTGGTTCATGGTGACCTCCTGATTGAGTTGTAAGGGACCGGTTTCAACACCCCATCCGGTCGTTGGGATGGTCAATCAATATAGACGTCACAAGCCCACACCGTAGTCGATCCGACCAACGCCCGCTTCTTTTCTATTTACGCGCCAATTTGTACCTGACGCAGTCTTCATAGAAGCTCTGCCGTACGGCCGTCGGTTTCAATCGCGACGGGCTGTCATAAGTTTGCTCGGTAATGCCAAGTGCCATCA
>NZ_JBOIBY010000704.1:0-8551 GCF_050739655.1 Pseudomonas sp.
CCGCTCGCGGTATCCGCCACCCAGATCCGTCAACTGCTGGCCAGCGGTAAGTCGGTACGTTTCCTGGTGCCCGACGCGGTCCTGGCCTACATCGATGCGCACGGACTCTACCGTGCGTCGAACTGAACAGGAGTGCCTCAAGGCACGTAGCAACAACGTGTATTGAAGCGCCCGAACATACGAGCAAAACGAGTTTTATATGACGAACAACGACGTAAACAAAGTTAAGCGCAAAGGCACGTTCAAGAGTGCCCCGCTGCCTGAAAAAGTCCTGGCTGCCGAGCCGCCTAAAGGCGATGAGCTGGTCAAGATCGCCGTAGCGGCCCTGGAAGACGTCAAGGCCCAGGACGTGCTGGTAATCGATGTTCGTGACAAGCAGAGCATCACCGATTACATGATCATCGCCACCGGTACTTCCAACCGCCAGATCGGCGCGATGCTGGACAAGGTTCGCGAAGCCGTCAAAGCCCTGGGCATCAAGCCGCTGGGTGAAGAAGGCAAGGGCGACAGCGACTGGGTCCTGCTGGACATGGACGACGTGATCGTTCACATGATGACTTCCAATGCCCGTCAGTTCTACGACCTGGAGCGCCTGTGGAAAGGTGCCGAGCAGAGCCGTGCCGCTGATGGCAAGCACCACAGTCCTGAAGTTGGTCACGAGCATTTCAACAAGCTCAACAAAGACCAGGAATAAGGAACCGCTGTGCGACTGCGACTGATCGCCGTCGGTTCTCGTATGCCCAAGTGGGTGGAAGAAGGCTGGCATGAATATGCCAAGCGTCTTCCGTCCGAGCTGGCACTGGAACTGGTGGAAATACCGCTCAACACCCGTGGCAAGAACGCTGACGTGGCGCGCTTCATCCGTCAGGAAGGCGAAGCCATGCTGGCCAAGGTCGGGCAGAACGAGCGCGTTGTCACCCTCGAAGTCCACGGCAAGCCCTGGAGTACCGAGCAACTGGCGGTCGAACTCGATCGCTGGCGGCTGGACTCGCGCACAGTCAATTTCATGGTCGGTGGCCCCGAAGGGCTGGCGCCGGAAGTCTGTGCCCGTGCCGATCAGCGTTGGTCTCTCTCGCCGTTGACGTTGCCGCACCCGCTGGTGCGAATCCTGATCGGTGAACAGCTGTATCGTGCCTGGACGGTTCTGTCCGGCCACCCTTATCACAAGTAGTTCTGCCCCCCCATGACCCAACCGATCCGCATCAAGGACCACGAAAAAGACGCCCGTCTGGTGCGTGGCCGCGTCGTGTTCGGGGCAATTGCAGTGGTGACGCTGATCGGCGTGCTGATCGCGCGTTTGTATTTCCTGCAAGTGATCCAGTACGAGTACCACTCGACGCTGTCGGAAAACAACCGCGTTCATGTGCAGCCGATTCCCCCGACCCGTGGGCTGATCTTCGACCGTAACGGTGTGGTGATTGCCGACAACCGGCCGAGTTTCAGCTTGAGCATGACCCGCGAACGCTCCGGCGATTGGCAGCAAGTGCTCGACGTGATCGTTGAAGTGCTGGAAATGACTCCCGAGGACCGGGTGATCTTCGAAAAGCGCATGCGACAGGGGCGACGGCCGTTCGAGCCGGTGCCGATCCTGTTTGAGCTGACCGAAGAGCAGATCGCTCGAATCGCGGTGAATCAGTTCCGCCTGCCTGGGGTGGAAGTGGTCGCGCAACTGGTTCGTCACTATCCTCAGGGCGCGCACTTTGCGCATTCGGTGGGTTACATGGGGCGGATCAACGAGAAAGAACTCAAGACACTTGATCCGGTGAGTTACAGCGGCACCCATCAAATCGGTAAAACCGGGATCGAGCGCTTCTACGAATCGGAATTGCACGGTCAGGTGGGTTACGAGGAAGTCGAGACCAACGCTCGGGGCCGGGTGCTGCGAGTACTCAAGCGTACCGAACCTATTTCCGGTAAAGACATCGTCCTGAGCCTGGACATCAAATTGCAAGAAGCCGCCGAAGCTGCGCTCGGCGGACGTCGTGGCGCTGTCGTGGCGCTGGACCCGAAAACCGGCGAAGTCCTGGCGATGGTCAGCCAGCCGAGTTTCGACCCGAACCTGTTCGTCACCGGCATCAGCTTCAAGGCTTATTCAGAGCTGCGCGATTCCATCGACCGGCCGCTGTTCAACCGCGTACTGCGTGGTTTGTACCCGCCGGGCTCGACTATCAAGCCTGCGGTGGCAATTGCCGGTCTCGACGCGGGCGTGGTGACTGCCTCGTCCCGGGTGTTCGACCCCGGCTACTACATGCTGCCCAACTACGATCACAAGTACCGTAACTGGAACCGTACCGGTGACGGTTTCGTTGACCTCGATACGGCGATCATGCGGTCCAACGACACCTACTTCTATGACCTGGCGCACAAGCTGGGAATTGATCGGCTGTCGGCCTACATGACCAAGTTCGGTATCGGTCAAAAAGTCTCCCTGGACATGTTCGAAGAGTCGCCGGGGCTTATGCCGTCCCGCGAATGGAAGCGTGCGACGCGCCGTCAGGCATGGTTCCCGGGTGAAACGTTGATTCTCGGGATCGGCCAGGGCTACATGCAGTCGACCCCGTTGCAGCTGGCCCAAGCCACCGCGCTGGTGGCCAACAAGGGCGTGTGGAACCGTCCGCACTTGGCCAAGACCATCGAAGGCGTGAAACCGATGGATGAGAATCCGATGCCGAACATCATCCTGCGCGATCCGTCGGACTGGACCAAGGTCAACCACGGCATGCAGCAAGTAATGCACGGCGCCCGCGGTACGGCGCGCAAGGCTTCGATCGGTGCGCAATACCGCATTGCCGGCAAGTCTGGTACGGCCCAGGTTGTCGCCATCAAGCAGGGCGAAAAGTACGACCGCTCCAAGGTTCAGGAACGCCATCGCGACCACGCCTTGTTCGTCGGCTTTGCGCCGGCCGACGACCCGAAAATCGTGGTGTCGGTGATGGTCGAGAACGGTGAGTCCGGCTCCGGCGTCGCAGCACCCGTGGTGCGTCAAGTGATGGACGCCTGGCTGCTCGATGAGACCGGACATCTCAAGGCCGAATACGCCAGCCCTAATAGCGCGGAGGCTACGGCCCGTGAAGAATAATTTCGATCGCATGCTCTCCAGTGAGGATGTGATGCGTCGCCGAGCGACGTTGTTGCAGCGCATGCACATCGATGGACCATTGTTGATCCTGCTGCTGACCCTCGCCGCCGGTAGCCTGTTCGTGTTGTATTCGGCCAGTGGCAAAAGCTGGGATCTGCTGGCCAAGCAAGCCACTTCGTTCGGTATCGGCCTGGTGTCGATGATTGTCATCGCCCAGTTCGAGCCGCGTTTCATGGCCCGCTGGGTGCCGCTGGGCTATGTGGTCGGGGTGATGTTGCTGCTGGTGGTGGACATCATGGGACACAACGCCATGGGCGCCACACGCTGGATCAACATTCCCGGTGTGATCCGCTTCCAGCCCTCGGAATTCATGAAAATCCTGATGCCCGCGACCATCGCCTGGTACCTGTCCAAGCGCACGCTGCCGCCGCAGCTCAAGCATGTGGGCGTCAGCCTGATGCTGATCGGCGTGCCGTTCATCCTGATCGTACGGCAACCAGACCTTGGCACCTCGCTGCTGATTCTGGCCGGAGGTGCGTTCGTGTTGTTCATGGGCGGCCTGCGCTGGCGCTGGATTCTCAGCGTGCTCGCCGCTGCCGTGCCCGTGGCCATCGCCATGTGGTTCTTCATCATGCATGACTACCAAAAGCAGCGGATCCTGACGTTCCTCGATCCGGAAAGCGATCCCTTGGGCACTGGCTGGAACATTATTCAGTCGAAGGCCGCCATCGGTTCTGGCGGTGTGTTCGGCAAGGGCTGGTTGCTGGGTACCCAATCACACCTGGATTTCCTCCCGGAAAGCCATACCGACTTCATTATTGCGGTGTTGGGTGAAGAGTTTGGCCTGGTGGGGATTTGCGCGCTGTTGCTGATTTATCTGTTGTTGATCGGTCGAGGCCTGGTGATTACTGCCCAGGCCCAGACATTGTTCGGCAAATTGCTGGCCGGCGCGTTGACCATGACGTTTTTTGTTTATGTTTTCGTCAACATCGGTATGGTCAGCGGCCTGTTGCCGGTGGTGGGGGTTCCGTTGCCGTTCATTAGCTACGGAGGAACTTCGCTGGTGACGCTGCTGTCAGCGTTTGGGGTTTTGATGTCGATCCATACCCATCGCAAGTGGATCGCGCAGGTTTGAATAAGGTGAAGAGTTCAATGCAAGTAATGCGTGACTGGGCGACTCGATATGCGCCGTGGGTCGGCCTGGTAAGCATCCTTGGCACTGCGCAGGACGCGTTGGCCGGCGATTACGAGGGCTCACCGCAAGTGGCCGAGTTCGTCGGCGAAATGACCCGCGACTATGGTTTCGCCGGTGAACAGTTGATGGGCGTGTTCCGCGAGGCCGAGCGTAAACAGTCGATCCTGGACGCCATTTCGAAACCCGCTGAACGGGTAAAGCAGTGGAGCGAGTATCGTCCGATGTTCATTACCGACGCGCGAATCGCCCGTGGTGTGGACTTCTGGCGCCAACATGAGGTGGTCCTGGCTCGTGCCGAGCAGGAATACGGCGTGCCGGCGCAGGTTATCGTTTCGATCATCGGCGTTGAGACCTTTTTCGGTCGCAATACCGGTAATTTCCGCGTAATTGATGCCTTGTCGACCTTGGGCTTCGACTATCCTCCCCGAGCCGAATTTTTCCGCAAGGAATTGCGTGAGTTCCTGTTGCTGGCCCGTGAAGAACAGGTCGACCCGCTGACCCTCAAGGGGTCCTATGCCGGGGCCATGGGCTTGCCGCAGTTCATGCCCAGCAGCTTTCGCGCTTATGCGGTGGACTTCGATGGTGATGGCCACATCAATATCTGGAACAACCCGGACGATGCCATCGGCAGCGTTGCCAGTTATTTCAAGCGTCACGGTTGGGTCGCTGGCGAACCCGTGGTCAGTCGCGCCGATGTGCGCGGCGAACAGGTTGACGAAGGTTTGACCACCGGCATCGAGCCGACCAAGACCGTCGGAGAGTTGCGGGCCTTGGGCTGGTCAAGTCATGATGCGCTGCGCGATGATATGCCGGTTACCGCATTCCGACTGGAAGGCGACAATGGCCCTGAATACTGGATGGGCCTGAAGAATTTTTACGCGATCACGCGTTATAACCGCAGCGTGATGTATGCAATGGCCGTACATCAACTGTCTGAACAGCTGGTCCAAGCACGGGGCGTCAAGTAATGCGGGCATTGCCTATGAATAAACCCCTGAAGCTGATGGCATTTGCCGCTTTGGCAGTGCTGGTCGCCAGTTGTTCGACCAGTCGCTCGCCGGCACAGAAGTCTTCCACCGCCGTGCGCTCGGCGCCGGGGTTGGACATCAACCGCGCCCACAAGGATGGCGCGCCATGGTGGGACGTCGATGTGTCGCGCATCCCGGATGCCACGCCGACCCTGCACACCGGCCCATACAAGGCCGCACCGTACTCGGTACTGGGCAAAACCTACTTTCCGCTTCAAGAGTCCAAGACCTACGTGCAATCGGGTACGGCGTCCTGGTACGGCACAAAGTTCCATGGTCAGAACACCGCCAACGGTGAAGTCTATGACCTGTACGGCATGAGTGCCGCCCACAAGACCTTGCCGCTGCCGAGTTACGTTCGGGTGACCAACCTGGACAACAACAAGACCGTGATCCTGCGGGTCAACGACCGTGGGCCGTTCTACTCGGACCGTATCATCGACTTGTCCTACGCGGCAGCGAAAAAACTCGGCTATGCCGAAACCGGCACTGCGCGGGTCAAGGTCGAGGGCATCGATCCGCAGCAATGGTGGGCCGCCAAGGGCCGTCCGGCGCCTTTGATGCTCAACGAGCCGCAAGTCGCGCAGAATAGCGCCCCGGTCATCACGGCTTCGGCCGGCACCGTCGAGCAATGGACACCTCCGCCGCAGCAACACGCCGCCGCCGTCGTCCCTGTTCAACTTGCCGATGCAAAAAAAAACGCTTCTGCACCAGCCTCTGGCCAGTATCTGCAGGTGGGCGCGTTCGCCAACCCGGACGCTGCAGAACTGCTGAGGTCGAAGCTCAGCGGGATGGTGAGCACTCCGGTGTTCATCAGCTCGATCGTGCGAAATCAACAAACGCTGCACCGGGTACGCTTGGGGCCGATCGGCTCGCCGGGTGAAATCCAGCAAGTGCAGAACAGCGTGCGCCTGGCCAACCTCGGTTCGCCGAGTGTTGTGACTGAGTAAGATGCTGAGTAATACGTAGAGCTTGATTGACGGTTCGTCTGCGGTATTGGGGGGCGAACCAGGTTGTTGACTCGTTGAAGAACAAAAGCCCGGCAAGGGTTATAGAGTGAGCAGCTGAACACGCGATGACTCGTTAGAAAGTCATCTGATTAGTTTTGCCCTTGGGCAGTTTCCATTAGCGATTTCGAGAGACGGATGAACATCACCACCTTTGCCAAACGCCTGTGCCTTTTAGTCCCGCTGCTCCTCTCGCCTGCCGCTTTCGCGGTCGAGATGATGCCGTCGCCACCGCAACTGGCCGCCAAGGCCTATGTGCTCATGGACGCCAGCAGCGGCAACGTGCTGGTCGAAAACAATGGTGACCAGCGTCTGCCGCCAGCCAGCTTGACCAAGCTGATGACGGCCTACATCGCCACCCTCGAAATCCGTCGTGGCCAGATCGGTGAAAACGATCCGGTAACCGTCAGCGAAAACGCCTGGCGTACCGGCGGTTCGCGGATGTTCATCAAGGTCGGTTCGCAGGTGACTGTCAGCGACCTGCTGCACGGCATCATCATCCAGTCGGGCAACGACGCCAGTGTCGCGCTCTCCGAGCACATCGCCGGCAGCGAAGACGCTTTCGCCGACATGATGAATAAAACCGTCGGCGACCTGGGCATGACCAACAGCCACTTCATGAACCCGACTGGCCTGCCGAACCCTGAGCACTATTCGACGGCTCACGACATGGCGGTGCTGGCTCGCGCGATCATTCACGAAGACCCGGCTCACTACGCGATCTACTCGCAGAAAGAGTTCTTCTGGAACGGTATCAAACAGCCGAACCGCAACCTGCTGCTGTGGCGCGACAAAACCGTCGACGGCCTGAAAACCGGCCACACCGACGAAGCGGGCTACTGCATGGTGTCGTCGGCCGTGCGTGATGGTATGCGTCTGATCGCCGTGGTATTCGGTACCAACAGCGAAGTGGCGCGTGCCGCCGAAACTCAGAAGCTGCTGACCTACGGTTTCCGTTTCTTCGAAACCCAGACCTTCTATCAGAAAGGCGCCGAGCTGGCTCAGGCTCCTGTCTGGAAGGGCTCGACCAACCAAGTCAAGGCCGGCCTGGCTGAAGACCTGACCATGACCCTGCCAAAAGGCCAGCTGAAAAAGCTTGCTGCCAGCATGACCATGAACCCGCAATTGATCGCACCCATCGCCAAGGGTGACGTGATCGGTAAGGTCGAAGTCAAACTGGAAGACAAAGTGGTGCATAGCGCTGATCTGATCGCTCTGGACGCTGTCGAGGAAGGTGGTATCTTCCGCCGCATGTGGGATAGCATCCGTCTATTCTTCTACGGCTTGTTCAACTGAATTTAGTGTGCACCTGCATGGCTCCGCGCTGATCCGGCGCGGGGCCATGCCCGTCGCCACGGCTTACGCTTACGAGGCCGTTACGCCATGACCGATACTGAAGTAAAGGCGCCAAAGATCGAATTCCCTGCCAATGATTACCCGGTTAAGGTGATCAGCGACACGGGTGTGGGCAACAAGGACAAGATCATCGACATCGTGCGCAAACACGCCAAGATCAACGATGAGCGTGTTGACGAGCGTCAAAGCAGCAACGGCAAATACACCACCATCCAGTTGCACATCGTCGCGACCGACCAGGACCAGCTGTACAACATCAACAGCGAACTGCGGGCCACCGGTTTCGTGCACATGGTGTTGTGATGTCTGGAACGCTGGGCTTTCGTGAGCTCGGCCAGATGGCTTACGAGCCGGTCTGGCATGCCATGCAACGCTTCACCAACGAACGTGGCAGCGATGCCGCGGACGAGATCTGGCTGGTCGAGCACCCGCCGGTCTTCACCCAAGGCCAGGCCGGCAAGGCCGAGCACTTGTTGCTGCCGGGAGATATCCCTGTGGTGCAGGTCGATCGCGGCGGGCAGGTGACGTATCACGGTCCCGGACAACTGGTGGCTTACCTGCTGCTGGACGTGCGCAAGTTGGGTTTCGGTGTGCGTGACCTGGTAAGCCGCATGGAGTCGTGCCTGATTGAGCTGCTCGCCAGCTATGGCGTGACGGCGACAGCCAAGCCGGATGCGCCGGGTGTCTATGTCAACGGTGCGAAAATCGCTTCCCTGGGTCTGCGGATCCGCCACGGTTGTTCCTTTCATGGCCTGGCCCTGAACGTGGACATGAACCTGGAACCGTTTCGACGGATTAATCCCTGCGGCTACGCCGGGCTGGCGATGACCCAGCTGAGCGATCACGCAGGATCGATTGAATTTGCCGAGGTAAGTGCCCGGCTGCG
>NZ_JBOIBY010000705.1:0-8009 GCF_050739655.1 Pseudomonas sp.
GCGTTACTGCGTGCGTCAAACAGATTGGCCTGCACCCCTACCACATCAGCGGCGACAAGTACTTGCGTGCTGTCAGCGTCGCGGCGCTGGGGCTGCCTGTCGTTATTCCTTCCCTGGCTGAACTGACCGAAATCGATGACCTGCTGCCGCAGCTCGACGGTCTGTTGCTGACCGGCTCGCCGTCGAACGTGGAACCCTTCCACTATCAAGGCCCGGACAGCGCCCCCGGCACCGAACATGATCCCCAGCGGGATCGCACCACCCTTCCCCTGATTCGTGCAGCCATTGCGGCGGGCGTTCCGGTGCTCGGCATCTGCCGCGGCTTTCAGGAGATGAACGTGGCGTTCGGTGGCAGCCTGCATCAGAAGGTTCATGAACTCCCCGGCTTCCTCGATCATCGCGAAGCCAACCATCCGGACCTGGCGGTGCAATATGCACCGGCCCACGGGGTCACCGTGCAAGCGGGCGGCGTGTTCCAGGCGCTGGATCTGCCAGCAGAGTTCCAGGTCAATTCGATTCACAGCCAGGGCATCGATCGGCTCGCTCCCGGCCTGCGCGCCGAAGCTGTCGCGCCCGATGGCTTGATCGAAGCGGTCTCGGTGGAACACAGCAAGGCGTTTGCCCTTGGCGTGCAATGGCACCCGGAATGGCAAGTGCTGGACAACCCTCCTTACTTGAGAATTTTCCAGGCGTTTGGCGAAGCCTGCCGCCAACGGGCGGCGCTGCGGAACGCACGCTGACGTAAAAAACGAGAAACCCATTTTCTGCCCCCGTGAGTTTGGCGGGCGCGTTTGCGCGCGCCTGCCTCTCGCGACAACAACACACTGCAATAACAACAAGTACTACCAGGCAGCCAGGACGGCGGCGCCGAATAAACCCGGCCAGCGCATGCAGCGCCATCCCCTGTAGGAGCTGCCGCAGGCTGCGATCTTTTGACTTTGCTTCTCAAGATCAAGATCAAAAGATCGCAGCCTTCGGCAGCTCCTACACAGGGATCGCGAACAAATGGCTGTTCGGGTTTGCAATCAACTATTAAGTCAGGCCGCGTTGGCCCGACGACTGAAACCTGTTGGGAGTTTCACATGGCAAACGCCTCCAGCATCTACAGGAAGGCCCTTGAAGGTCACCAGGCACCGAAAAAGGTGTTGGTGAAAGTCGACCGCGTCACCAAGAAGTTCGACGAAACCACCGCTGTGGACGATGTGTCCCTGGAAATCCACCAGGGCGAAATCTTCGCCCTGCTCGGTGGCTCCGGTTCCGGTAAATCGACGCTGCTGCGCATGCTCGCCGGCTTCGAACGCCCGACCGAAGGCCGGATTTTGCTCGACGGCGTCGACATCACCGACATGCCGCCCTACGAGCGGCCGATCAACATGATGTTCCAGTCCTATGCCCTGTTCCCGCACATGACCGTGGCACAGAACATCGCCTTCGGCCTGAAACAGGACCGTTTGCCCGCTGCCGAGATCGATGCCCGCGTAGAAGAAATGCTGCGCCTGGTGCACATGACCCAATACGCCAAGCGCAAACCCCATCAGTTGTCTGGTGGCCAGCGTCAGCGTGTTGCACTGGCCCGCTCCCTGGCCAAGCGTCCAAAGCTGCTGTTGCTCGACGAACCAATGGGCGCACTGGATAAAAAACTGCGTTCGCAAATGCAGCTGGAACTGGTGGAAATCATCGAGCGCGTCGGCGTGACCTGCGTGATGGTGACCCACGACCAGGAAGAGGCCATGACCATGGCCCAACGTATCGCCATCATGCACCTGGGCTGGATCGCCCAGATCGGCAGCCCGGTGGATATCTATGAAGCACCGGTCAGCCGCATGGTTTGTGAGTTCATCGGCAACGTGAACGCCTTCGAAGGCACCGTGGTGGAAGACCTGGAAGGCCACGCGATCATTCACAGCCCGGACCTCGACCAGAAGATCTACGTCGGCCACGGCGTCAGCACCTCGGTGGAAGACAAGTCGATCACCTACGCGATCCGTCCGGAAAAACTGCTGGTCAGCACCACCAAACCCGACACCCGTTACAACTGGTCCAGCGGCAAGGTGCATGACATCGCCTACCTGGGCGGGCATTCGGTGTTCTACGTCGAACTGCCTGGCGGCAAGGTCGTGCAGTCGTTCATGGCCAACGCCGAGCGCCGTGGCGCGCGTCCGACCTGGGACGATCAGGTCTACGTGTGGTGGGAAGACGACAGCGGCGTGGTACTGCGAGCATGAGAACCTTCAATCAGCAGTTTTTAAGACTGGTGCCCAGCGGGCGAAAACTGGTCATCGGTATTCCGTTCGTGTGGTTGTGCCTGTTCTTCATGCTGCCGTTTTTCCTGGTCATGAAGATCAGCTTCTCGGAAGCGGCCCTGGCCATTCCGCCCTACTCGGAGATCTACACCTTTGCCGAGCAGAAATTCCAGCTGCTCCTGAACATCGGCAACTACACCCTGCTGGGTGAAGACGAGCTGTACCTCTCGGCTTACCTCGGTTCACTGAAGGTCGCGCTGTTCAGCACCCTGGCGTGCCTGGCGATCGGTTTTCCGATGGCCTACGCCATTACCAAGACCAGCAAGGAAGCGCAAAACGTCCTGATGCTGTTGATCATGATGCCCACCTGGACCGCGATCCTGATCCGGGTCTATGCGTGGATGGGCATCCTTAGCAACAACGGGCTGCTCAACGGTTTCCTGATGTGGACCGGTTTGACTTCCCATCCGATCGAGATCCTCAACACCAACACCGCCGTCTATATAGGCGTGGTGTATGCGTATCTGCCGTTCATGGTCCTGCCGCTCTACGCCAACTTGGTCAAGCATGACCAGAGCCTGCTGGAAGCTGCGTCGGACCTGGGTTCGAGCACCTTCAACAGCTTCTGGAAAATCACCGTGCCACTGGCCAAGAACGGCATCATCGCAGGCTGCATGCTGGTGTTCATTCCGGTGGTCGGTGAGTTCGTGATCCCTGAACTGCTGGGCGGCCCGGAGACCCTGATGATCGGTCGCGTGCTGTGGCAAGAGTTCTTCAATAACCGCGACTGGCCGGTGGCGTCCGCCCTGGCAGTGGTCATGTTGTTGATCCTGATTGTGCCGATTCTGCTGTTTAACCGCAGCCAGGCCAAAGAGATGGAGGCACGGGGATGAAACGTTTCGGTTTTTCAAAAATGATGCTGGTGCTCGGCCTGTCGTTTATCTACCTGCCGATGCTGATTCTGGTGATCTATTCGTTCAACGCCTCGAAACTGGTAACGGTGTGGGGTGGCTGGTCGATCAAGTGGTACGCCGGGCTGCTGGACAACTCGCAACTGATGGGCTCGGTCGGGCGCTCGCTGGAAATCGCCTGCTACACGGCGATTGCAGCCGTCGCACTCGGCACACTCGCCGCGTTCGTCCTGACCCGCGTCACCCGCTTCAAGGGGCGTACCCTGTTCGGTGGCCTGGTGACTGCGCCGTTGGTGATGCCTGAAGTGATCACCGGCCTGTCGCTGTTGCTGCTGTTCGTGGCCATGGCGCAGCTGATCGGCTGGCCGATGGAGCGTGGCATCGTCACGATCTGGATCGCCCACACCACGTTTTGTGCCGCCTACGTTGCGGTGGTAGTCTCCGCCCGCCTTCGCGAGCTGGACCTGTCCATCGAAGAAGCGGCCATGGACCTGGGTGCCAAGCCATTCAAGGTGTTCTTCCTGATCACCATTCCAATGATCGCGCCCTCACTGGCAGCGGGCGGCATGATGTCGTTCGCCCTGTCGCTGGATGACCTGGTACTGGCCAGCTTCGTGTCCGGCCCGGGTTCCACCACCCTGCCGATGGAAGTGTTCTCGGCGGTGCGCCTGGGCGTGAAGCCTGAGATCAACGCCGTGGCCAGCCTGATCCTGTTGGCCGTGTCGATCGTGACCTTGATGGTCTGGTACTTCGGCCGCCGCGCAGAAGCCAGCCGCAAGCGGGCGATCCAGGAAGCCATGGAACAGACTGCCAGCGAATCCTGGCAACAACCGAACAAGCAAATGGCGCAAGCCACCGCCTAAAGCCGCCTCTGTAGGAGCGAGCTTGCTCGCGAAGGACGTAAACGATGACGTGGGCTACCTGAATTAACGCGGCGTCCTTGAGTTTTTCGCGAGCAAGCTCGCTCCTACAAATGAGCGTGCCAGCCACATATGTGATTTTGAATAAAAAAGAAATGGAGTTGTACCGATGAAAATGTTTGGCAGGACTCTGCTGACACTGTCCTTATTGGGCGCCATGGCAACCGGCGTCCAGGCCAATGACAAAGTACTGCGCGTCTACAACTGGTCGGATTACATTGCCCCGGACACCGTCAAGAAGTTCGAAGACGAGACCGGCATCCGTGTGACCTACGATGTATTCGACAGCAACGAAACCCTCGAAGCACGCCTGCTTGCAGGCAAGTCCGGCTACGACATTGTCGTGCCGTCCAACAGTTTCCTGGCCAAGCAGGTCAAGGCCGGCGTCTATCAGGAACTGGACAAGTCGAAGCTGTCGAACTGGAAGAACCTCAACCCGGTGCTGCTGAAAAACGCGTCCGCCAGCGATCCGGATAACGCTCACGCGTTCCCGTACATGTGGGGCTCGATCGGCATCGGTTTCAACCCGGCGAAGGTCAAGGAAGTGCTCGGCGCCAACGCCCCGACCAACTCCTGGGATTTGCTGTTTAAACCGGAAAACGCCGAGAAGCTCAAAGCCTGCGGTATCAGCTTCCTCGATTCGCCAACCGAAATGATCCCGGCCGCCCTGCACTACCTGGGCTACCCGGTGAACGACCAGGACAAGGCGCACATCGCCGAGGCCGAAGCGCTGTTCATGAAGATTCGCCCGTCGGTCTCCTACTTCCATTCCTCGAAGTACATCTCCGACCTGGCCAACGGCAACATCTGCGTGGCCGTCGGTTACTCCGGTGACGTGCTGCAAGCCAAGGCCCGCGCCCAGGAAGCCGGGGACAAAGTGAAGATCGACTACAGCATCCCGAAAGAAGGCGCTGGCAGTTTCTATGACATGGTCGCCATACCCCGCGATGCCGCCAACGTCGAGAACGCCTACCTGTTCATGAATTTCCTGATGCGCCCGGACATCATTGCCGAGATCACCAACAACATCGGCTACAGCAACGCCAACCTGGCGGCCACGCCACTGGTGGATGAAGCGATCCGCAACGATCCGGGCTCGTACCCGTCGCAAGACGTGATGGCGACCTTGTATGCCATTCCGGACATGCCGATTGGTGTGCAACGGGTGATGACCCGGGGCTGGACCAAAGTAAAACTCGGCAAGTAGCCCCACCCATGATCGTTCCCACGCTCTGCGTGGGAATGCCTCAAGGGACGCTCCGCGTTCCAGCTCTGGTGGGGACGCGGAGCGTCCCGGGCTGCATTCCCACGCGGAGCGTGGGAACGATCACCGTGTGACCTTTTTCTTACGTGCAGCGCCTTACCACCGCTGCATTGCTCACCTGGCTCCCTCGGTTCAGGTGAAGTTCGGCGCCTTCGGGCGCCTTTTTTATTGGCTACCGAGCGGCCACTCGGCCAACGCCCGGTAGCGACCCTTGTGCGACTCGAACAGGGCAAAACGATCAGCGCGCAGGAAAAATTCCGGGGGTTCGACGGACTCGGGCACCGGTGCGCGATAGTCCCGTGCCAGGGTCAGGTGCGGACGAAATTCCCGTGGCGCATCTTCAAGACCAAACGGCAACATGGCCTGTTCCAGGTCGTACACCAGACGCAACAATGCCGGCGGTGCCTGCTGCGGCGCCAACACCAATGCCCCTGCCCTGCGCCAAACATCCAGTCGGTCAAGCACCACCGTCAAACGCTCAGCCGATGTGCGCACGGACGCCGCCGCGTCGCAGATATCGGCAATCCGCGCCGTATCGACCGAACCCAGAAACTTCAGCGTCAGATGAAAATTTTCCGCCGGCACCGGGCGCCCGCTGCGCAGCTGCAATGCGCCGCGCCACTGGGCGATAGCCTTACGCTGCGCCGGCGCACAATCCAGGGCGAAGAACAGCCGTTTGAACGGTTCGCGGGATTCTTCGTTCATGGCGCAACTCTCGTGCGGGAAATAGCCTGAGTGTACAACCGGCCAGCCGGTTTCTGGCGCCTCACGGCATGCGCGTTATAGTTGATGCACGCCAATCAACCAGAGGTGACCATGCGACAGGTCCTCAGCAAAGAACCATGGTGGGCCGCGCCGCCCAAGCCCGGTCAGGACGAGTTCGAGCTGGAATGGGGCTGGCTGGTGCATTACAGCGAAGGCGAGCCGCGCTTCGAATTCGTTCGAGAGCGGCCAACGGACGATGAAATCGAACAACGCAAGAGTTGCAGGATCACCCCGACGGCGGAGTGATCCCGGGGCGGGTTTTCAGGCTTTCAATAACACCTCAAAACCGCCATAAATCATCCTTTGGCCATCGAACGGCATCGGATTGACCTCCGGTTGCATGCGCGGGTCCTGCATCATCTTGTCCATCCCGGCATTGCGCGTGGCCTTGTCCGGCCAGATGATCCAGCCAAAGGCCACTGTTTCTCCTTCCTTGAGTTTCACGGCCATCGGGAACGACGTGAGCTTGCCGTCCGGTACATCCTCGCCCCAACACTCGACCACGCTCAAGGCGCCGTTTTCCTTGAAGATCGCGGCGGCGATTTGGGCATGTTTGTTGTATTGCTCGCGATTGGCGGTGGGCACAGCAGCGACAAAACCATCAACGTAAGACATGAGTGTTCTCCTTGCTTCATGGGTTTACCTGCTGGTTAGTCGATTCTGTCGGGCTCCAATCGACAGTGCCCTCACCCACTCCGACCGGCGGTTGCGCACTTTGCGCCAGGTTCCCTTCAATTTGGCCCGCCATGTACAACGTTCCCGCCATCACTCCGCTGGTCGGGTTTTGCATCAGCTTCATCCAGGCCTTGTCGAAGGTGTTGCCCAGGCTGCTGCGAATCAACGCCTCGCTGTCCGGCCGGTCGTTGGCCTGAATCAACGCGCGAATCCCCGCGACACCAACGGTGATCAGCCCACCGGCGAGTTTGCCCACCGCCGCAGCCACGGCGCTGGCGGCTCCGCGCGGGGCCATTTCGGCTTCGATTCGTTGACTGGCACGTTTGGCCACCGGTGCCATGGCGGTGTCGGTCGAGCCGACACCTTTCTCGCCACCCGCCTTATGCACCTTGTCGACCAACGCGGCGTAGGCCGGCAACGCGTTCAGCTGCTCGGTGTGCACCACCGTGTACAACGACGCGTCCCGCGCCGGTGGGGGTCCGAGGGCGATGGCCGGGATTTTCTGGATGCGGCCATTGAGCTGTGCCATGGGCACGCCGTGGCGCTGGGAAATTTTCTGCAGTTCTTCCTTGAGAATGTCGACGTAGAACGCCGACGCCAGGCTGAGGATCGCATCGGGATCGATCTCCACCGCCACCGGTGCCAGCACTTTCTCCTGATAGGCTTCGAGCAGATAGGCGGCCAGGCGTTTTTCCGAAGTGTCCTGCTCGCCCTTGGCGCTGACGGTGTACCAGCTGACTTTCATCGACAGCCATTCCTGGGTCCAGTAGCTGCTGAACCATGGAATGAAGTTTTCTTCGGTCAGTTCATAGACCCGCGTGCGCCAGTACTCCATGGCACCGCGGGCGTAGATCCGGGTCTGCTCGGTGGCCGATTGGGATGCATCGACGATCTCCCGATCCACCTGCTGCCAGGTGCTGGGTGAAATCATCACCTGTGGCACTTCCACCGGCGCGCGCGGTGCCGTGACGCAGCCCGTCAACACCATCAGCACGACGACGATCAACGAACGCAGGTTCAAGATCGCGGTTCCTGAAGTCTGTGCCGGATCAATTTCCGGCGTTTAAAAAGCCATGATTTGAGTATAGGTGGCGGCAATCTCAGGCGTACCAAAGGCCGCCATAGCCTGTAGGAGCGAGCTTGCTCGCGAAAAATCTTTCGGCGCCGCGACCATACAGAAGGAACGCGTCATCGTTAACGTTTTTCCGGAGCAAGCTCGCTCCTACAGTTC
>NZ_JBOIBY010000706.1:0-3088 GCF_050739655.1 Pseudomonas sp.
TGAACTTCGGCCTGGCCCAGGAGTTCGGCGGCGTCACGCACCTGCGTTTCGACGACACCAACCCGGCCAAGGAAGACCAGGAATACATCGACGCGATCGAAAGCGACGTCAAATGGCTGGGCTTCGAATGGTCCGGCGAAGTGCGCTACGCCTCGCAGTATTTCGACCAGTTGCACGACTGGGCGGTGGAGCTGATCAAGTCCGGCAATGCCTACGTCGACGACCTGACCCCTGAGCAGGCCAAGGAATACCGTGGCAGCCTGACCGAGCCAGGCAAGAACAGCCCGTTCCGCGACCGCAGTGTCGAAGAGAACCTTGACTGGTTCGCCCGCATGAAAGCCGGCGAATTCAAGGACGGTGCACGGGTGCTGCGGGCCAAGATCGACATGGCCTCGCCGAACATGAACCTGCGCGACCCGATCATGTATCGCATCCGCCACGCTCATCACCACCAGACCGGCGACAAGTGGTGCATCTACCCCAACTATGACTTCACCCACGGTCAGTCGGATGCCATCGAAGGCATCACTCACTCGATCTGCACCCTGGAATTCGAAAGCCATCGTCCGCTGTACGAGTGGTTCCTGGAGCACCTGCCGGTGCCGGCCAACCCGCGCCAGTACGAGTTCAGCCGCCTGAACCTGAACTACACCATCACCAGCAAGCGCAAGCTCAAGCAGCTCGTGGACGAGAAACACGTCAACGGCTGGGACGATCCGCGCATGTCCACGCTGTCGGGTTTCCGCCGCCGTGGCTACACGCCGAAATCGATCCGCAACTTCTGCGAAATGATCGGCACCAACCGTTCCGACGGCGTGGTCGACTTCGGCATGCTCGAATTCAGCATCCGTGACGACCTCGACCAGAGCGCCCCACGCGCCATGTGCGTGCTGCGTCCGCTGAAAGTCGTGATCACCAACTACCCGCAAGGCCAGGTCGAGAACCTCGAACTGCCGTGCCACCCGAAAGAAGACATGGGCGTGCGCGTCCTGCCATTCGCCCGTGAAATCTACATCGACCGCGATGACTTCATGGAAGAGCCGCCAAAGGGCTACAAGCGCCTGGAGCCGGCCGGTGAAGTACGTCTGCGCGGCAGCTACGTGATCCGCGCCGACGAAGCGATCAAGGATGCCGATGGCAACATCGTCGAACTGCGTTGCTCCTACGATCCGGACACCCTGGGCAAGAACCCTGAAGGCCGCAAGGTCAAAGGCGTGGTGCACTGGGTACCGGCCGCGGCCAGCGTCGAGTGCGAAGTGCGTCTGTACGACCGTCTGTTCCGCTCCGCGAACCCGGAGAAGGCTGAAGACAGCGCCAGTTTCCTGGACAACATCAACCCTGACTCGCTGCAGGTACTCACCGGTTGTCGTGCTGAACCCTCGCTGGGCAATGCACAGCCGGAAGACCGTTTCCAGTTCGAGCGCGAAGGTTACTTCGTTGCCGATCTCAAGGACTCGAAACCAGGTCAGCCGGTATTCAACCGTACCGTGACCCTGCGCGATTCGTGGGGCCAGTGATTCAAGGAAGTTAACGTGCTTACGATTTACAACACGCTCACCAAGAGCAAAGAAGTCTTCAAGCCGCTCGATGGCAACAATGTGCGTATGTACGTGTGCGGCATGACCGTGTACGACTACTGCCACCTGGGCCACGGCCGCAGCATGGTTGCCTTCGACCTGGTGACCCGCTGGTTGCGGTTCAGCGGTTACGACCTGACTTATGTGCGCAACATCACTGACATCGACGACAAGATCATCAACCGGGCCAACGAGAACGGCGAGTCGTTCGAAGCCTTGACCGAACGCATGATCGCGGCGATGCACGAAGACGAAGCGCGCTTGAACATCAAGAAGCCGGACATGGAGCCGCGGGCCACGGATCACATCCCTGGCATGCATGCGATGATCCAGACCCTGATCGACAAGGGTTATGCCTACGCCCCGGGCAATGGCGACGTGTACTACCGCGTCGGCAAGTTCATGGGTTACGGCAAGCTGTCGCGCAAGAAGATCGAAGACCTGCGCATCGGCGCACGGATCGAAGTCGACGAGTCCAAGCAGGACCCGTTGGACTTCGTGCTGTGGAAAGCCGCCAAGCCGGGCGAGCCGAGCTGGGAATCGCCGTGGGGCGCCGGGCGTCCGGGCTGGCACATCGAGTGCTCGGTGATGTCCACCTGCTGCCTGGGCGAGACCTTCGACATTCATGGTGGCGGCAGCGACCTTGAGTTCCCGCACCACGAAAACGAAATCGCCCAGAGCGAAGCGGCCACCGGCAAGACCTACGCCAACGCGTGGATGCATTGCGGGATGATTCGTATCAATGGCGAGAAGATGTCCAAGTCCTTGAACAACTTCTTCACCATTCGCGATGTGCTCGACAAATACCACCCGGAAGTCGTGCGTTACCTGCTGGTTTCGAGCCACTACCGCAGCGCCATCAACTATTCGGAAGACAACCTCAAGGACGCCAAAGGCGCCCTGGAGCGTTTCTACCACGCGTTGAAAGGCCTGCCGAGCGTGGCGCCGGCTGGCGGCGAAGCCTTCGTCGAGCGCTTCACCCAGGTGATGAACGACGACTTCGGCACGCCGGAAGCCTGTGCGGTGCTGTTCGAGATGGTTCGCGAGATCAACCGCCTGCGCGAGAGCGATCTCAATGCAGCGGCCGGACTGGCGGCTCGCTTGAAAGAACTGGCCAGCGTGCTGGGCGTGTTGCAGCTCGAAGCCGATGATTTCCTGCAAGCCGGTGCCGAAGGGCGCGTGGATGCGGCTGAAGTCGAAGCACTGATCGCTGCTCGCCTGGCAGCGCGTGCCGGCAAGGACTGGGCCGAATCCGACCGCATCCGCGACCAGCTCACTGCCATGGGCGTGGTGCTGGAAGACGGCAAGGGCGGCACGACCTGGCGTTTGGCTGATTGATGATCGTTCCCACGCAGAGCGTGGGAACGATCAAACCCGCCTTGTGCGGGTTTTTGTTTTCAGGGGCTGCGCATTAATTTTGCGGTGACAGGGCGGGCCCCATCGCTGGCAAGCCAGCTCCCACAGTGTCCGTGTCGAACACAAAATCTGCGCATACCACAGAACCTGTGGGA
>NZ_JBOIBY010000707.1:0-4296 GCF_050739655.1 Pseudomonas sp.
CAAGCCAAACGCATCTGATCGACCGCTAGACCCTTTTAAGACGCCCGGCCGCGCCGGGCGTTTTTATTCCCGTCTGAAAAGTGCTTTTTTTCAATAGGTTACACATGAATCCTGACACTCCTCTTCAACTTCTGGGCGGCATCACGGCACGGGAATTCCTGCGCGACTACTGGCAGAAAAAACCACTGCTGATCCGTCAGGCGATTCCTGATTTCGAAAGCCCGATCGATGCCGACGAACTGGCCGGCCTGGCGCTGGAAGAAGAAGTCGAATCGCGCCTGATCATCGAAAACGGCGAGCGCCCATGGGAATTGCGCCGCGGCCCGTTTGCCGAAGACGAATTCAGCAAACTGCCTGAACGCGAGTGGACCCTGCTGGTTCAAGCCGTTGACCAGTTCGTGCCGGAAGTCAGCGAACTGCTGGAGAATTTCCGCTTCCTGCCAAGCTGGCGCATCGACGACGTGATGATCAGCTTCGCCGCCCCAGGTGGCAGCGTGGGTCCGCATTTCGATAACTACGATGTGTTCCTGCTGCAGGGCCACGGCAAGCGCAACTGGAAGATCGGCCAGATGTGCGACTCCGAAAGCCCGCTGCTGCAACACGCCGACCTGCGCATCCTGGCCGACTTCGAAGCGACCGATGAATGGGTTCTGGAACCGGGCGACATGCTGTACCTGCCGCCACGCCTTGCCCACTGCGGCGTAGCTGTCGATGACTGCCTGACGTACTCCGTTGGCTTCCGCGCACCGAGCGCCGCTGAAGTACTGACCCACTTCACCGACTTCCTCAGCCAGTTCCTGCCGGACGAAGAGCGTTACACCGACGCCGACGCCCTGCCTGCGGCGGACCCGCACCAGATCCAGCACGACGCCCTCGATCGCCTGAAAAACCTGCTCGCCGAACACATGAGCGACGAGCGCCTGCTGTTGACCTGGTTCGGCCAGTTCATGACCGAGCCACGCTACCCGGAACTGGTGGTCGGCCCGGAAGACCTCGAAGAAGAGGACGTTCTGGGCGCGCTGGAGCAAGGCGCCGTGTTGATCCGCAATCCGAGTGCACGCCTGGCCTGGTCGGAAGTCGATGACGACCTGCTGTTGTTCGCCAGCGGCCAGAGCCGCTATCTGCCGGGCAAACTGCGCGAGTTGCTGAAAATGATCTGCGCTGCCGATGCCCTGCACGTCGACAACCTCGGCCAATGGCTGAGCGACGAAGACGGCCGCGGCCTGCTGTGCGAGCTGGTCAAGCAAGGAAGCCTGGGGTTTGCCGATGAATAAGATTCACGTACGTGTCGCAAACTGGCAAAAGGACAACGCCGAGATCCGGCGCATTCGTGAAGCGGTATTCGTCGCCGAGCAGTCCGTTCCGCCAGAACTGGAATGGGATGCCGACGACGTGACTGCCGTGCACTTCCTGGCTTACGAAGGGGACTTTCCGATTGGCACCGCCCGCCTGCTGCCTGACGGTCACGTCGGCCGGGTGTCGGTACTCAAGGACTGGCGCGGCCTGAAAGTCGGCGACGCACTGATGCAAGCAGTTATCGGTGAAGCTGAAGAGCGCGGATTGAAGCAGCAGATGCTGAGCGCCCAGGTCCAGGCCACGGCGTTCTATGAGCGCTTGGGCTTCAACATGGTCAGCGAGGAGTTCCTGGAAGCAGGGATTCCGCATGTGGACATGGTTCGTCATTCGGTTTGAGACCGAGTCGCTGCATTCGACTTGCCCGCGAAGAGGCCCGCAAGACCAACACAAAACGCCCCGCCATTTTCGGATGTCGGGGCGTTTTGCTGTCTACGATTCAACTAGCGCCACAGGATGCCGACAAACTGGCAATATCAAACCATGCCTCACCCCCCTGTAGGAGCGAGCTCGCTCGCGATGAACTTGAGAACGCCGTGGGGTTTCAGGCTTCCCGCGTAATCGTTGACGACCATCGTCGGAACGCCGCCCGGACCAAGCTCGCTCCTACACAAATCACAATGGCGGAGATAACGGATATGTCCCTACGCACCCTGCTCACCACACTATTGGTGACCTTCAGTCTTTCGGCCATGGCAGCCACTGAAATCGTGCCACTTAACTACCACACCAGCGCCGACATGCTGCCCGTCGCACAGGACTTCATCGGCAAGGACGGACAAGTCAGCGCCTACGGGAATCAACTCATCGTCAACGCCGATCAGCGCAAGATCGACGAACTCAAGGCCCTCCTGTCGCAACTCGACACCGCACCCAAGCGCCTTCTGATCACCGTCGACACCAACGAAAACAACGTGCAGGGCGATCAAGGCTACCTGGTGAACGGTGCCAAGCCGAGCCAGACCCGCATCATCAGCCACAGCACCGCAAGTCGTGACGGCGGTATCCAGCAAATCCAGGCCACCGACGGCATGCCCGCACTGATCCAGGTCGGCCAGAGCGTGCCACTGACCAGCTCGCAAACCGACTCGTACGGCGACCTGCGCAGCCAGACCGAATACCGCAACGTCACTCAGGGTTTTTATGTCACGGCCAACGTCACCGGCGAAATCGTTCACCTGTCGATCAGCACCAACCGTGACCGCATGAGCCAGGAACGTCCCGATGTAGTGAATGTGCAAAGCACCGACACAACCGTCACCGGCCGACTGGGTGAGTGGATTCTGCTGGCCGGCGTGAATCGCCAGACACAGGCCGACAAACAGGCCATGACCCGCAACTATGCGACTCAGGGACGCGATGACATGACCCTGCGGGTGAAAGTCGATACTTTGGACTAAAGCACCAAAAACTGACTGAGGGGTCGTATTAGACCAAAGATGTAGTGCTTTAAAAAAAGCACTACAAAACGTTTGACGCGCAAAAAAAGCAAAGGCATGATGGCCTCGCTCCCGCTAATCAGGGGCCCTGGCAAGGGCCTTCGAGGCGATGTTCGCACCTACCCCCGCGAACCGCTTCGTGTCTGTACCGCCCACAAGGTGTGTTTGACGAGGTTGCCGACTGGAACGAAGTTGTCCCGAGGGACGGAAGCGTAATTAGGTAACCCGGCACCACACTGATGTTCGTACCAAGGCCCACGACGCCCGAATGCGCCCGCAGTTTCGCCTTTACCTGCTCACTTCCCCTCGAGCCCATCGTTCATCCCGTCGCCTCCCCGCCGAACCCGACTTGACCGCCTAAGCTTCTGGTCAGCGAGCGCAGGAATTTTCCACCGCAGAACAACTTTTCATAAAGACGCGACGAGGTTTATCTCCATGGCACTGACACGCGAACAGCAAATTGCAGCCCTCGAAAAAGACTGGGCTGAAAACCCGCGCTGGAAAGGCGTGACACGCACCTACTCTGCTGCTGACGTCGTCCGCCTGCGTGGCTCGGTTCAACCTGAGCACACCTTTGCAAAAATGGGCGCCGAGAAGCTGTGGAACCTGGTAACCCAGGGTGCCAAGCCAGCCTTCCGTCCTGAGAAAGATTTCGTCAACTGCATGGGCGCCCTGACCGGCGGCCAGGCTGTACAACAAGTCAAAGCCGGTATCCAGGCAATCTACCTGTCTGGCTGGCAAGTGGCTGCGGACAACAACTCCGCCGAATCGATGTACCCAGACCAGTCGCTGTACCCGGTTGACTCGGTTCCAACCGTGGTCAAGCGCATCAACAACTCGTTCCGTCGCGCTGACCAGATCCAGTGGAAAGCCGGCAAGAACCCGGGCGACGCTGGCTACATCGACTACTTCGCACCAATCGTGGCTGACGCTGAAGCCGGTTTCGGCGGCGTTCTGAACGCTTACGAGCTGATGAAGAGCATGATCGAAGCAGGCGCCGCTGGCGTTCACTTCGAAGACCAACTGGCTTCCGTGAAAAAATGCGGCCACATGGGCGGCAAGGTACTGGTTCCTACCCAGGAAGCTGTACAAAAGCTGACCGCTGCTCGCCTGGCTGCTGACGTTGCCGGTACTCCGACCATCATCCTGGCCCGTACCGACGCTAACGCAGCTGACCTGCTGACTTCCGACTGCGACCCGTACGACCAGCCATTCGTGACTGGCGAACGTACCCAGGAAGGCTTCTACAAAGTGCGCGCTGGCCTGGACCAGGCAATCGCTCGCGGCTTGGCATACGCTCCGTACGCCGACCTGATCTGGTGCGAAACCGCCAAGCCGGATCTGGACGAGGCTCGTCGCTTCGCCGAAGCGATCAAAAAGGAATACCCGGACCAACTGCTGTCGTACAACTGCTCGCCTTCCTTCAACTGGAAGAAAAACCTGGACGACGCGACCATCGCCAAGTTCCAGCGCGAACTGTCCGCCATGGGCTACAAGCACCAGT
>NZ_JBOIBY010000708.1:0-10985 GCF_050739655.1 Pseudomonas sp.
GCCTGACTCCCCGCGGTGTTCTTTGGTCCATCGCGAGCAGGCTCGCTCCCACAGGGTTAATTGCTCCTACAGGGTTATGTGTTGAGGCAGATTATTTGAAGTTGACCTTCGAATAATCCTGCCGCCCAAACGGGCTGACCGAGTAACCCTCGACATCCTTGCGCGTCAATGCGAATGCCGTCGGGTGAGCCAGCGGCAGCCACAGCGCCTGTTGCTGGATTTGCGTCTGGGCCTGTTCGTATAGCTTGCTGCGTACGCCTTGTTCACCCGTGGTCTTGCCGGCGCTGATCAGCTTGTCCAGATCCTGGTTGCAGTAACGGGCGAAGTTGGTGCCGGACTTGACCGCTGCGCAGGAAAACTGCGGCGTAAGGAAATTGTCCGGGTCGCCGTTGTCGCCAGCCCAGCCCATGAACAGGATGTCGTGCTCGCCGGCCTTGGCGCAGCGGATCAGTTCACCCCACTCAATCACGCGTATTTCGGCTTGAATGCCGATTTCCGCGAGGTCGGATTGGAGCATTTGCGCGCCAAGGCTCGGGTTGGGATTCAGCAGGCTGCCTGACGGACGGGTCCAGATGGTGGTCTGGAAGCCGTCCTTGAGTCCCGCCTTGGCCATCAATGTCTTGGCTTTTGCAACGTCATGGGGGTAGCCAGGCAGGCTTTTGGCATAGCTCCAGGTGTTCGGCGGATACGGGCCGTTTGCGGGTTCGGCGGTGTCCTCGAATACGGCTTTGAGGTAGTTGGCCTTATCGAACGCCAGATTGATCGCCTGGCGCACCTCTGGCTTATCCAGTGGTGGATGCTGACTGTTGATGGCAACGAACGCAGTCATGAAAGCTTCAGTTTTTTCCACTTTCAGGGTCGGTTCTTTCAGCGCAGCCTGTACGTCCAGCGGTTTGGGTGACAGGGCGATCTGGCACTCATTGCGGCGCAGTTTCTGCAGGCGCACGTTGGCGTCCGGGGTGATGGCGAAGATCAGTGGATCGACCTCAGGTTTGCCACGGAAATAGTCAGCGTTGGCCTTGTAGCGAATCGAGGCGTCTTTCTGGAATCGAGTGAAAACAAAGGGGCCGGTGCCAATTGGCTGGCTGTTGAGCTTCTCTGGCGTACCGGCCTTGAGCAATTTGTCGGCATATTCCGCTGAGTAAATCGAGGCGAAGCCCATGCTCAAGGTCGGCAGGAAAGTCGAGTCCGGGTGATCGAGGGTGAAACGCACGGTCAGCGGGTCAAGGGCGTCGATTTTCTTGATCAACGCAGGCAATTGCATCGATTGCGCATGAGGAAAGCCACTCTGCGCAACTTTATGCCATGGGTTGGCCGGGTCGAGCATTCGGTCGAAGCTGAACTTCACGTCCTCGGCGGTGAGCTCGCGCGCGGGGCTAAAGTAGTCGGTGCGATGAAATTTCACCTGCGGGTGTAGTTTGAATACGTAGATCAGGCCATCGGAGCTGACTTCCCAGCTGTCGGCGAGGCTGGCGACTACTTTGCCGCTGGCGGTGTCGAAGTCCACCAGGCGATTCATCAGCACGTCGGCCGAGGCGTTGGTGGTGGTCAGCGAGTTGTATTGCACCACGTCGAAGCCTTCGGGGCTGGCCTCGGTGCAGACGCTCAGGGCGGCAGCCTGGGCCAAAGGAGTCAGCAACAGCGGGGCAAGCAACAGCGGTAGGGCAGCGAGGCGCATGGTCGGATTCCTTTACAGATCGAAGGCCCATCTGCAAGAGCAGTCTGGAAAAGGCTTACCCTAGTGGGCTCCTTTGCAAATGACTATCCCCTTTTTCATTTTGAGAGGACTATAGGCGCCTGATTTTGTGGTGCCGGGGCGAAAAAACGCTGGGGCAGTGGTCGAGGGCACACTCTCGCGACGAGCGGTCAAAATCGACGACAGCCTTTATCCAAAGCGCCTGAAGCGTGAAAAACCGGGATTTTCTTCATTCGATGCACAGCGAATGTTGTTGCACCCCAGTCTTTCTGGTATAAAGCAGCGCTCTTTTCTAGGGGCCCGGTTCCTTCACTGTAGGTGTAGCCGGTAAGACCTCTAAAGAATCGCGGCGCCTGGCGCCACAATGACTAGAGATTAAGCGGCCAACCCATGCCGGGTTGGGCATGTGGTTTTAGAGGGCTGAGGCATGTCTAGAGTATGTCAAGTTACCGGTAAGGGTCCGGTGACTGGGAATAACATTTCCCACGCAAACAACAAAACCCGTCGTCGTTTCCTGCCGAACCTGCAGCATCACCGCTTCTGGGTTGAAGAAGAGAAACGTTTTGTGCGTCTGCGCGTATCTGCCAAAGGCATGCGTATCATCGACAAGCGTGGCATCAGTGTCGTGCTGGCCGAACTTCGTCGCGATGGCAAGGTTTAAGGGAGCTAATCATGCGTGAATTGATTCGTTTGATCTCGAGCGCCGGTACTGGTCACTTCTACACTACCGACAAGAACAAGCGTACTACCCCGGACAAAATCGAGATCAAGAAATATGATCCGGTTGTTCGTAAGCACGTGATCTACAAGGAAGGCAAAATCAAGTAATTGATTTTTCCCTCTTACGAAAAAGGCCCGTATCGCGAGATACGGGCCTTTTTTGTGTCTAGTGGTTTTGTGTTGCTTTTGAGGGCCTCATCGCGGGCAAGCTGAACTGGTCAAGTAATCCCGGACACCGATTACGGTGTTTATGCCGCTTTTTGCTCCATGGCTATTGGCGACAGGTAGTTGTTGTAGCTGTGGAGCCTGGTGCGGTTGTAGTACATGAAGAAGCGCACCATATCGGTTTTTGCTTCTTCGATCAGACTGTAGCCGCTGCGAGGCACCCATTCTGACTTCAACGTGCCGAAAAAACGCTCTGTTGGAGCATTGTCCCAGCACTGCCCACGATGGCTCATGCTTTGCAAAATGCCATGGCGCATCACCTCTTGTTGAAACTTGCGACTGGTGTACTGACAGCCCTGATCGGAGTGAAACATCAGCCCAGGAGGGCACGTTCGGACCTCTGTCGCCATGCGTAGCGCCTTGCTCACCAAGTTGGCATCATTGACCAGCGAAAACGCCCAACCAATGACGCGGCGAGCAAACAAATCGATCACGATGGCCAGATGAACCCAGCGCTTGCCTACCATCAAGCTTGTAACGTCGCCACACCAGACCTGATCAACTGCAGTCGGTCTGAAATTGCGCTTTAGTCGATTGGGCGCAACAAATGCTTCAACCCCTTTGGACCTGAATGGGTGCGGCTGGCGTTGTTTACTGACAATGTTGACCTCCCTCATCAACGCTCTGGCAAGACTTCTTCCGACCGCTATGTTTTGGGACTTCAGGCCCCTGCTTATCATCCTGGAGCCCATGGCTTCGCGGCTTTCGTTGTGCAGTTCAACCACTTTCAGCTTGAGCTCTTCACGCCTGAACCGCAGCTTGGTTCGCCGTTGAATCCACTCATAAAAGCTGCTGCGCTTCACATCGAAAACTCGACACAGGAGAGCGGTCGGGAATAACTCTCTTAGCTCCGCGATCATCGAAAACGATCGGGATCCGACATCAAGAGAGCGGTAGCCTTTTTTAAGATCTCGGCTTCCATCTCCATGCGCTTGATTTTGGCTTTCAGTTCCTGGATCTGGCGCTGGTCATCAGTAATCGCCTTGGTGCCTTTGACTGACTGTCCTTCCCGTTCCTTACGAACCTGATCGACCCACCGCCGTAAAGCGGTAGGGCCGATATCCAGCGATGCACAAACATCTGGCACTGGGCAATTATCATCAAGCACCATGCTGGCAGCATGCAGCTTGAATTCGCGGGTATAGACCTTTCTTTCGTTCATGGAACCTCCAAGTTGGCGAAATCATATCGCCCTTAAGAGGTGTCCGGAATTATTAGGCCAGTTCAAGCCCGCTCCCACAGGTTTTGTGATCGTCTCAAACCCCTGTGGGAGCGGGCTTGCCCGCGATGAGGCCGGACGATTCAACACAATTCCTCAGGCCTTTTGTTCAAACGCCACATAGATCTTGCGGCAAGGCTCCAACACTTCCCAGGTACCCCGAAAACCTGCCGGGATCACAAAGCGGTCACCAACACGCAAGGTCTTGGCATTGCCATCGAGGTCTCGCAGCACCGAAACACCCTGCACGATCTCGCAGTATTCGTGTTCAGTGAAGTTCACCGTCCACTGGCCGACGGCACCTTCCCATACACCCGCGTTCAGTTGGCCGCATGGGCTGTTGTAGTGGTTGTATACCGCTTGCTCGGGATCACCCTTGAGCACTTTGGCAGGGTCCGGGCGGTAGCGTTCGGCAGCGGTGTTGGCCTGGCTGAAGTCGACGACGTTGTTGATGCTCATTGTTGTATTCCCCCGTGATTGCGACGCGAGTGGTTGATTTGTTCGAAGTCTATGTTTATTAAATTGAACGTCGCAAGGCCGTTTGCCGGCCTTGTGTCAAATATATTGAAACTTTACCTGCCGCTGGTTTAGGGTGGCGGATGCCTTGGGCCGAAAAAGCAGGCTGGCCGGGCAGAATTCCTGACAGCGCCCGCGAAGAACGCGGGTTTCGTATTCAATAAGAGGAGGACACTCGTATGACCACCCTGACTCGTGCCGACTGGGAACAAAAGGCTCGCGACCTGAAGATCGAAGGCCGCGCTTACCTCAATGGCGAGTACACCGATGCCGTTTCCGGCGAGACCTTCGAGTGCATCAGCCCGGTCGATGGCCGTCTGCTGGGCAAGATTGCCAGCTGTGACGCCGCCGATGCCCAGCGTGCCGTGGAAAACGCCCGCGCCACCTTCAATTCCGGCGTCTGGTCGCGCCTGGCGCCGACCAAGCGCAAATCCACCATGATCCGTTTCGCCGGCCTGCTCAAACAGCACGCCGAAGAGCTGGCGCTGCTTGAAACCCTGGACATGGGCAAGCCGATCAGCGACTCGCTGTACATTGACGTTCCCGGCGCGGCGCAAGCCTTGAGCTGGAGCGGTGAAGCCATCGACAAGATCTACGACGAAGTGGCGGCGACTCCCCACGATCAGCTGGGTCTGGTGACCCGTGAGCCGGTGGGTGTTGTCGGCGCCATCGTGCCGTGGAACTTCCCGCTGATGATGGCGTGCTGGAAGCTGGGCCCTGCGCTGTCCACCGGTAACTCGGTGATCCTCAAGCCTTCCGAAAAATCCCCGCTGACCGCCATCCGCATCGCTGCGCTGGCCGTCGAGGCTGGTATCCCCAAAGGCGTGCTGAACGTCCTGCCAGGCTACGGTCACACCGTCGGCAAGGCGCTGGCCCTGCACAACGATGTCGACACCCTGGTGTTTACCGGTTCGACCAAGATCGCCAAGCAACTGCTGATCTACTCTGGCGAGTCGAACATGAAGCGCGTCTGGCTGGAAGCCGGCGGCAAGAGCCCGAACATCGTGTTTGCCGATGCACCGAACCTGCAAGAGGCTGCCGAAGCCGCTGCCGGTGCGATCGCCTTCAACCAGGGTGAAGTCTGCACCGCGGGTTCGCGCCTGCTGGTGGAGCGTTCGATCAAGGATAAATTCCTGCCGATGGTGATCGAGGCGCTGAAAACCTGGAAGCCGGGCAACCCGCTGGACCCGGCTACCAACGTCGGTGCGCTGGTGGATACTCAGCAGATGAACACTGTGCTGTCCTACATCGAATCGGGTCACACCGACGGCGCCAAGCTGGTGGCCGGTGGCAAGCGCATTCTGCAGGAAACGGGCGGCACCTACGTTGAGCCGACGATTTTCGACGGTGTGAGCAACGCGATGAAAATCGCCCAGGAAGAAATCTTCGGGCCAGTGTTGTCGGTTATCACCTTCGACAACGCTGAAGAAGCCGTCGCGATTGCCAACGACACGCCTTATGGCTTGGCCGCTGCTGTCTGGACGTCCGACATTTCCAAGGCTCACCTGACCGCCCGCGCATTGCGCGCTGGTAGCGTTTGGGTCAACCAGTATGACGGCGGCGACATGACTGCGCCGTTCGGTGGCTTCAAGCAGTCCGGCAACGGTCGCGACAAGTCGCTGCATGCGTTCGACAAGTACACCGAACTGAAGGCGACCTGGATCAAGTTGTAAGCCGTTAAAGTGGGCCTGTCATAATGGCAGGCCCCGAAACGACGCAGATCCCATGTGGGAGCGAGCCTGCTCGCGATAGCGGTGTAACAGTCGACATCCGTGTTGAATGTTGCTCCGTCATCGCGAGCAGGCTCGCTCCCACAGTGTTTTGTGTTGCACAAAAAATATCCACAGGAGCGTGGAACATGCGTTGGGCGACGTATTTCGCCGTGTTGGCGTCTGTCTTGAGTGTAGGGCTGGCCCTGGGTGTCAGCATGCCGCTGGTTTCGTTTCGTCTTGAGAGCTGGGGCTACGGTTCGTTTGCCATCGGGGTGATGGCGGCGATGCCGGCCATTGGCGTGCTGTTAGGCGCAAAGATTTCCAGTCATTTGGCCGCGCGTCTGGGCACGGCCAACCTGATGCGCTTGTGTCTGTGGGCGGGAGCCGTGTCCATCGGCTTACTGGCGTTGCTTCCGAGCTATCCGATCTGGTTGGTGTTGCGCTTGATGATCGGCGTGATCCTGACCCTCGTATTCATCCTCGGCGAAAGCTGGATCAACCAGCTTGTGGTGGAAGAGTGGCGCGGTCGACTGGTGGCGCTGTATGGCAGCAGTTACGCGTTGAGCCAGCTTGCCGGTCCGATTTTGCTGGGCGTGATAGGCACCGAACATGATTACGGCTTTTGGGTCGGCGTTGGATTGTTGGTGGCGGCGCCGTTTCTGCTGTTGGGCCGCAGCGGTGCGCCCGGCAGTGAGGCGTGCAGTGTGACTTTGGGGGATTTGCTGACCTTTTGCCGTGGCCTTCCCGCGATTGCCTGGGCGGTGTCGTTGTTTGCGGCATTCGAAGCAATGATCCTGACCTTGTTGCCGGTCTATTGCCTGCGCCAAGGCTTCACCACGGAAATCGCCCTGGCGATGGTCAGCACGGTGGTGGTCGGTGATGCCTTGCTGCAATTGCCGATCGGTGCACTGGCGGATCGCGTGTCACGGCGTTCTTTGTTCGCGGGGTGTGCGGTGGTCCTGCTGGTATCGAGCCTGGCGATTCCCTTGTTGATCGACACGCTACTGATTTGGCCGCTGTGGGTGTTGTTCGGTGCCAGTGCCGGGGGATTGTTTACCTTGTCTTTGATTTTGATTGGCGAGCGTTATCGCGACGATGCGCTGGTTCGCGCCAATGCGCACATTGCACAGCTGTGGGGCGTCGGGTGTCTGCTCGGGCCTTTGATTGCTGGTGCTGGCAGCCAGTGGATCAGCGGGCATGCGTTGCCGTTGTTGATGGCGGCGGGGGCGTTTGGGTTGGTGATTCTGGTGTCACGGCAGGGGGCGTTTGGTTCGGTGCAACCTGCATAAGATCAAAAGATCGCAGCCTGCGGCAGCTCCTACAAGGGGGCGCATTCCAGCGCCGGATGCTGCGATCATTTAGAGCATCCGCTCAAGCCCGACGGTATTGCTCAGCCAGGCATTGAAGCGCCGCCACCAACTGCCAGGCTCCTTGGTCAGGGTGTGCATTTTTCCGTCGTCTTCGGTCACCCACACAACCTGGCCGTTCTCCAGTTTTGCCTGATAACTCAGGGCTGGTGACATACCCTGCAATGCCAGTTCGTGTACGCGGGCCGCGAGTTCCGGGCTGTCGACCAGCACCCCGACTTCGGTGTTCCACAACACCGAGCGCGGATCGAAGTTGAATGAGCCAATGAAGGATTTCTTCTGGTCGAAGATGATCGCTTTGCTATGCAGGCTGGAGTCGGAATCGCCGTAAGACTTGGAGGAAAACAGGCGAGGTCCGCTGCCGCCGTCGTCGCCGGGCTGGCGACGTAGTTCGAAGAGCTGCACGCCGTGTTCCAGCAGCGCTTTGCGATACGGTGCGTAGCCACCATGCACCGCCGGCACGTCGGTGGCTTCAAGTGCGTTGGTCAGCAGCCGCACTGAAACTCCGGCATCGGCGCGCCCGGTCAGGTACACCAGGCCTGGCTGGCCGGGGACGAAGTAGGCGGAAATCATTATCAGCTCTTTGCTGACGCCATCGAGTTCGGGGGCCAACTGCGTAGTCAGCAGTAACTGCGGATCGGGTTCGCCATCGGCCAGCACCTTGCTCGGCGCATCCCACAACGCCTGGTTCCAGGCCCAGATCAGCTCTTTGCGCCAGATATCCAGGCGCGGTTCGGTGGCAAACGTCATCAGCTGCTGATAAAGCGCGTGATTCTGCCGGCGCGATTCTTCCAGGGACGCTTCCAGGCGGGTGCGAAATTCTTTCAAGTCTTGAGCAGTCGGCTTGCTGGATACGAACGCGTCGATCGGTTTGCTAAGGGCACTGTTCCAGTACTGGTCGAAGCTGTGGCCCAACTGCTCGGCAACCGGGCCGACGCTGAGAATGTCGATGTCGGTGAAGTTCAGTTTGGGTTCGGCATCGAAATACTCGTCCCCCAGATTGCGCCCGCCGACGATGGCCATGCTGTTGTCGGCCAGCCACAGCTTGTTGTGCATCCGCCGATGCTGCTGCGACAGATTGAACAAGCGCCCCATGGTGCGCGTCACGCCAGTGCTGCGCCCGAGATGCAGGGGGTTGAACACGCGAATCTGAATCTGCGGATGCGCCGCCAGGGTGGCGATGGTGACGTCCTGGCCATCGCTGGTGGTGTCGTCGAGAAGGATGCGTATGCGCACGCCGCGGTCGGCAGCTTTGAGCAGCTCCTCCACCAGCATTCGCGTGCTGATGCCGTCATGGACGATGTAGTACTGCAGGTCGAGACTACCTTGGGCGTTGCGAATCAGCTCGGCGCGGGCAGTGAAAGCCTCGGTGCTGTCGGACAGCAGGTGAAAGCCTGATTTGCCTTCGTGGGTTGCGGCCTGGGCCTGCACTGAGCGGCCAAAAACCGAAGCGCTTGCTGGCAACGCCTGGCTCGGTTCGCGCTGCACGCCGTAGCTGGCACAGCCGCCGAGGATCGAAGCAAGTAACACCAGAGCAAGCAGGGACTGTCTGACTATCACGTAGGATCGTTCCGATTGGCGGCTGTTGGCATATGGACGCTGGTCCTCGCAGAAAGGTCAGTCGGTCAGCCCGTCGGTCTCCGCCAGCAGTTTGATGGCGGCGGCACCGACCTTGCGCACGGCTTCTTCAATCTGTGCCGTTGGTTTGGCAGCGTAGTTCATGCGCAGGCAATTGCGGTACTTGCCCGAGGCGGAAAAGATGCTGCCGACGGCAATCTGTACGCCCTGATCGTACAAGGCACGATTCAGTTTCAGCGTGTCGAAGCCCTCCGGCAGCTCTACCCACAGCATGAAACTGCCTTGCGGACGGCTGGCGCGGGTGCCGGCAGGAAAGTAGCGAGTGACCCAGTCGATCATCATGTCGCGATTGCGCTGGTATTGAGTGCGCATCCGCCGTAAATGAGGTTCGAAGTGGCCGCCTTTCAGAAATTCCGCGATGGCAATCTGCGGTTGCGGCGCGGTAGAGCCAGTGCTGATGTATTTCATGTGCAGCACCCGTTCCAGATAGCGGCCTGGCGCGACCCAGCCAATGCGCAGGCCGGGCGCCAGTGTCTTGGAAAAGGAACTGCACAACAGGACCCGACCATCCTCGTCGAAAGATTTGATCGTGCGGGGGCGTGGATAGGTGTAGGCCAATTCGCCATACACATCGTCCTCGATGATCGCCACGTCAAAACGCTGAGCGAGCATCAACAACGAGCGTTTGCGCGACTCCGGCATGATGTAGCCCAGTGGGTTGTTGCAGTTGGGCGTCAACTGTATGGCTTTGATCGGCCACTGCTCCAACGCCAACTCCAGCGCATCCAGGCTAATCCCCGTGAGTGGGTCGGTAGGGATTTCCAGGGCTTTCATGCCCAAGCCCTTGAGGGTCTGCATGGCGCCGTGAAAGCTGGGCGAGTCCACCGCCACAATATCCCCAGGCTCACAGATGGCGCGGATGCTGGTTGAAAGCGCCTCGTGGCAACCGGTCGTCACTACCAGATCGCCGGGGCCCAGTTGGCAGCCGGAATCGAGCATCAGGCGGGCAATCTGTTCGCGCAGTTCGAGGTTGCCATGGATGTTGTCGTAGTACAGGCCGGGCATGTCCTGTCGCCGGCTGATCCTGGCGAGGTCGCGCAACAGCGGTTTCATGGTGGGCGAAGTGATGTCCGGCATGCCGCGCCCCAGTTGCACGACATCCTTGCGTGGCACCGCACGAATCAGCTCCAGTACTTGATCCCATTGAGAAATGTCCACCGGACGCTGAGCGGGGCGGCCAACCGCTGGCAGTTCCGGCAGTTCGCGACTCGCCGGCACGAAGTACCCGGACTTGGGCCTCGGCATGGCCAGCCCGCTGTCCTCCAGAACCCGATACGCCTGCTGCACGGTGCTCAGACTGACCCCGTGCTCGACGCTCAATGCCCGCACCGATGGCAGTCGATCGCCGGGGCGATAGAAGCCTTGCTCGATTCGTGTACCAAGCAATTCAGCGAGATTGACGTAAAGGGTCATGGCGCAGCCTCGATTGGGATGATTCGGTTAACCAGTACAGATGTAACAAAAATACAGGATTCAGAGGCAAAATCAGCAAATCTGTATGGAGTTAATACAGTTGCTTTGAATCTGTAATGCTTTTGCCCGTCCGCGCATCATGGAATCTCTGGCTACCCAAGTAAACAGGAGCATCAAAATGAACGGCTTGAGCGATGTGCGGCTGACGTTACGCAGTCAGGAACTGGAGGCAGGGCAAAGGGACAATGCACGCCATGCGCCAATGCGCAGAGCGCCGTGTGGCCTGAGTCGCTGGGATCTGTTCTGGCAGCGTCTGCACACGCGCAAGGCGTTGCTGGCGCTGACGCCCGCCCAGCTCAAGGATATCGGGCTGACCCCTGAGCAGGCACGGGAGGAGGGGCTTAAGCCGTTTTGGAGAACCTGAATAAATCGCTCCCTCTGTAGGAGCTGCCGCAGGCTGCGATCTTTTGATCTTGATC
>NZ_JBOIBY010000709.1:0-6579 GCF_050739655.1 Pseudomonas sp.
CATTAGTAGTGACTGATCCACCGCATTCGCGAGCAAGCCCGCTCCCACAGGGTCCTTTTCGCATTCAGACTATCAACACAGGTCGAATCCCATGTCCCTTCCAACCCACGTACGCCTTGTCGAAGTCGGCCCCCGCGACGGTCTGCAAAACGAAGCCCAACCCATCAGTGTTACCGACAAGGTGCAACTGGTGGACGCGCTCACAGCCGCGGGCCTGGGGTATATAGAAGTCGGCAGTTTCGTTTCGCCCAAGTGGGTGCCACAGATGGCCGGTTCCGCCGAGGTTTTCGCACAGATCCAGCGCAAACCCGGCGTTACCTACGGCGCCCTCGCCCCCAACCTGCGCGGTTTTGAAGACGCCATTGCCAGTGGGGTCAAGGAAGTCGCGGTATTCGCGGCGGCATCCGAAGCGTTTTCCCAGCGCAACATCAATTGCTCGATCAGCGAAAGCCTGGAGCGTTTCGTGCCGATCATGGACGCCGCCAAACAACATGGCGTTACCGTGCGCGGTTACGTGTCCTGCGTGCTGGGCTGTCCTTATGAAGGCGATGTCGCCCCCGAGCAAGTTGCACGGGTCGCTCGCGAGCTGTACGCCATGGGCTGTTATGAGGTTTCCCTGGGCGACACCATCGGCACCGGCACCGCTGGCGCGACTCGCCGGATGATCGACGTGGTTTCCGCCGATGTACCACGGGAAAAACTGGCCGGGCATTTCCACGACACCTACGGCCAGGCCATGGCCAACATCTACGCCAGCCTGCTGGAAGGCATCTCGGTGTTCGACAGCTCCATCGCCGGGCTTGGCGGCTGCCCTTATGCCAAGGGCGCCAGCGGTAACGTCGCCACTGAAGACGTGGTTTACCTGCTCAACGGCCTTGGCATCGAAACCGGCATCGATCTGGACGCGCTGATCCGCGCCGGTCAGCAAATCAGTGCAGTGCTGGGTCGCCCGACCGGTTCCCGTGTGGCGAAGGCCCGAAGCGCACAGTGAAGCCAACGACTCGTGCGTGTGTTACCGCGACATCACAAACGTGGGGAAAAGCGAGTAACACGGAAACAAAATGTCAGGATTTGCTTGGGAGAAAAATCCTGAAAAATTTTAAGGTGTTGATTTTAAAGGGTTTTTAAAAGTTGGCACGGCTTCTGCTATCTCTATGGCATAACAAGAATAAAAAAATGCGACACACCCAATAAAAACAAGACGAAACGACTCTGACATAACAAAAACAACACGGCAGAGACGCAGCTAACAGATTTTTTTGGAGAAGATGTGCTTTTCAGGGTGCTTTTCGGAGTTACCCGCAACCGGGCAGAGAACAATAAAACTACCTTCAGGTAGCTCCCGAACTGGTTGGATCGCTTGGCGAGAAAGTAGATCAGCGCTCAAAAAAATACGTTTGCTCTTGATCCCGGATGGGGATCGCCAAAAACAGCGGTAAAGGGCAACGGTTGCCAAAAACAAAAACAGACCGACCCTCAATAATAAAAAAAGAGCACGCGAAACGAAAATTAAAGGGGAGCCTCGGCTCCCCTTTGTGCTGCCTGCGACTCAGGAATTTCAGCCCCCACCATGATCGTTCCTACGCTCCGCGTGGGAATGCCTCAACGGACACTCTGCGTTCGGCTTTTGATTTTGGGACGCGGAGCGTCCCGGGCTGCATTCCCACGCAAAGCGTGGGAACGATCAGAGGCAGGGTCAGGCCTGCTTACCGCGCAACTCCTCAATACTGATCTCACGCATCCGGAATTTCTGGATTTTGCCGGTTACTGTCATCGGAAACTCCTCGACGAACTTGAAGTAACGCGGCGTTTTGAAGTGCGCGATGCGTTCCTTGCACCATGTTTGCAGCTCCTGCTCGGTGGCGCTGTGACCGGGATGGAACTTGATCCAGGCCACGATCTCTTCGCCATAACGTGAGCACGGAATACCGATCACCTGCACGTCCGCAACGGCCGGATGGGTAAAGAAGAACTCTTCAAGCTCCCGCGGGTAAATGTTCTCGCCGCCACGGATGATCATGTCTTTGTTGCGCCCGGCGATGCACACGTAACCTTCGTCATTCATGCTGGCCAGGTCTCCGGTATGCATCCAGCCCGCCTGGTCGATCGCTTCCGCGGTGCCTTGCGGATTGTTCCAGTAACCCAGCATCACACTGTAACCGCGGGTACACAGCTCGCCGATGGTGCCACGGGGCACCAGGTTGCCCGCCTCGTCGATAATCTTGCTTTCCAGCTGCGGCTGGGTGCGTCCAACAGTGGTAACGCGCAGTTCCAGATCGTCCGACGGACCGGTTTGCAAGGACACCGGACTGGTTTCCGTCATGCCGTAGGCAATCTGCACTTCATTCATGTGCATTTCGCTGATGACGCGCCGCATCACTTCGATCGGGCACGTCGCCCCCGCCATGATGCCGGTACGCAGGCTGGACAAATCGAATTCGGCCCGTTGCGGCTGGTCGAGCATGGCAATGAACATCGTGGGCACACCGTACAGCGCGGTGGCTTTTTCTTCAGCGACGGTGCTCAGGGTCAGCAGCGGATCAAACGCATCGTTGGGATAAATCATCGTGCTGCCGTGGGTGATGCAGCCGAGATTACCCATGACCATGCCGAAGCAGTGATACAGCGGCACCGGGATAACCAGGCGATCAGCAGCCGTCAGGCCAAGGCTTTCACCGACCATGTAACCGTTGTTGAGAATGTTGTAATGACTGAGGGTCGCGCCCTTGGGGAAACCGGTGGTGCCGGAGGTGTACTGGATGTTCACCGCCTGGTCGAAATGCAGGCTGTCCTGGCGTTCGCGCAGCTGTTCAACCGACACGCTGCCCGCCAGATCAGCCAATTGCGACCACGGCAGGAAACCGGCCGGCGGCTGCGCATCCAGGCTGATCACACCACGCAGTTCCGGCAGGCGTTCGCTCTGCAACTGGCCGATGGATTGGTCTGCCAGCTCTGGCGCCAGGCCCTGCAACATGGCGTGATAATTGGAGGACTTGAAGGCACCGGCGCAAACCAGCCACTGGCAACCGGATTGCTTTAATACGTATTCGAGTTCGGAGCTGCGGTAGGCCGGATTGATATTGACCAGAATGACGCCGATTTTGGCAGTGGCAATTTGCGTGATGCACCACTGGGCACAGTTGGGTGCCCAGATGCCAAGGCGGTCACCGGCCTGCAGGCCCAGCGCCAGCAGCGCCCTGGCGTGCAAGTCCGCCGTCTCTGCCAACTGCCGCCAGGTGTAGCGCAACTGTTGGTGGCGTACGACCAGCGCTTCACCGGTCGGGTACTGCGCCGCTGTGTTATCGAACGCCTGGCCGATGGTCATCGCCAGCAAGGCTTTGTCCTGGGAACCACGGGTATAACTGCGTTGCGGGCTTGCACTGGGTTGATCCATGACGACCCCTATTGTCTTTATTTTGTAGGAGCGAGCTCGCTCGCGAAGAACGTCAGGGCACCGCGTTTATCCAGACAACACGCGTTATCGTTGACGTCCTTCGCGAGCAAGCTCGCTCCTACAGAATCACCCAAGTTGACGTTAACGTAAAGGGTGATTGACAGCCTTTCGTCACAGGCTTACGTTAACGTAAAGGTGAGAGCCGAATCGCAGCCCTCCCCACCCTACAACAAAGCCAAAAGGTGACCCATGAGCTACCCATCCCTGAACTTTGCCCTCGGTGAAACCATCGACATGCTGCGCGATCAGGTTCAGTCCTTCGTCGCCAAGGAGATCGCCCCGCGCGCCGCTCAGATCGACACCGACAATCTGTTCCCCGCCGACCTGTGGCGCAAGTTTGGCGACATGGGCCTGCTGGGCATTACCGTGCTGGAAGAGTACGGTGGTGCAGGCTTGGGTTACCTGGCTCACGTGGTGGTCATGGAAGAAATCAGCCGCGGTTCGGCCTCGGTTGCCCTGTCTTACGGCGCGCACTCCAACCTCTGCGTCAACCAGATCAACCGCAATGGCAACCATGAACAAAAATCCAAGTACCTGCCCAAGCTGATCAGCGGCGAGCACATCGGCGCCCTGGCCATGAGTGAGCCGAATGCCGGTTCCGACGTGGTGTCGATGAAACTGCGCGCCGAGAAGCGTGGCAATCATTACGTTCTAAATGGCAGCAAAACCTGGATCACCAACGGTCCGGACGCCAACACTTATGTCATCTATGCCAAGACCGACCTGGAAAAAGGCCCCCACGGCATCACCGCCTTCATCGTCGAGCGCGACTGGAAAGGCTTTAGCCGCAGCAACAAGTTCGACAAGCTCGGCATGCGTGGCTCGAACACCTGCGAGCTGTTTTTCGATGACGTCGAAGTGCCGGAAGAAAACATTCTCGGCGTGCTCAACGGCGGCGTGAAAGTGCTGATGAGCGGCCTCGACTACGAGCGCGTTGTGCTCTCCGGCGGCCCAACCGGGATCATGCAGGCCTGTATGGACCTGATCGTGCCGTACATCCACGACCGCAAGCAGTTCGGCCAAAGCATCGGTGAGTTCCAGCTGATCCAGGGCAAAGTCGCCGACATGTACACCCAGCTCAACGCCAGCCGTGCCTACCTGTACGCGGTGGCCCAGGCCTGCGAGCGCGGCGAAACTACCCGCAAGGACGCTGCCGGCGTGATCCTCTACAGCGCCGAACGCGCCACGCAAATGGCCCTCGACGCGATCCAGATTCTGGGCGGCAACGGCTACATCAACGAATTCCCGGCCGGTCGCCTGCTGCGTGACGCCAAGCTGTATGAAATCGGTGCAGGCACCAGCGAGATCCGACGCATGCTGATCGGTCGCGAACTGTTTAACGAGACGAAATGAATTTCGTCAGCTGCAAGCTACAAGCTTCAAGCTGCAAGAGAGCAGCTTTACTTGCGGCTTGTAGCTAGCCGCTCACAGCTGCTTACGGAGTAAGCCATGATTCTGCATACCCAGCTCAACCCTCGTTCAGCGGAGTTCGCCGCCAACAGCGCAGCAATGCTCGAACAGGTCGACGCGCTGCACACCCTGCTCGCCCAAGTGGCACAAGGTGGCGGGCCGAAGGCGCAAGAACGCCATACCTCCCGGGGTAAACTGCTGCCCCGCGAGCGCATCAATCGCCTGCTCGATCCGGGCTCGCCGTTCCTCGAAATCAGCCAGCTGGCGGCTTACGCGGTGTATGGCGAAGACGTTCCCGCCGCTGGCGTGATTGCCGGGATTGGCCGCGTAGAAGGCGTCGAATGCATGATCGTCGCCAACGATGCCACGGTAAAAGGTGGCTCGTACTACCCGCTGACGGTTAAAAAACACCTGCGCGCCCAGACCATCGCCCAGCAAAACCGTCTGCCGTGCATCTATCTGGTGGACTCCGGAGGCGCCAACCTGCCGCGTCAGGACGAAGTGTTTCCGGACCGCGAACACTTCGGCCGGATCTTCTTCAACCAGGCCAACATGAGCGCCATGGGCATTCCACAGATTGCCGTGGTCATGGGCTCCTGCACCGCCGGTGGCGCCTATGTGCCGGCAATGGCCGACGAAGCGATCATGGTTCGCGAGCAAGCGACGATTTTCCTCGCCGGACCGCCGCTGGTGAAAGCCGCGACAGGTGAAGTGGTCAGCGCCGAGGACCTTGGCGGAGCCGATGTGCATTGCAAGATTTCCGGCGTGGCCGACCATTACGCCGAAAGCGATGAACACGCCCTGGCCCTGGCGCGCCGCAGCGTTGCCAACCTCAACTGGCGCAAGCAAGGTGAGGTTCAGCAACGCACGCCGATCGCCCCGCTCTACAGCGGCGACGAGTTGTACGGTGTGGTGCCGGCTGACGCCAAGCAGCCGTTCGATGTGCGTGAAGTCATCGCACGGCTGGTCGACGGATCGGTGTTCGATGAATTCAAGGCCTTGTTCGGGACAACCTTGGTGTGCGGGTTTGCTCACTTGCACGGTTACCCGATCGCGATCCTCGCCAACAACGGCATCCTCTTCGCGGAAGCGGCGCAAAAAGGCGCGCATTTCATTGAGTTGGCCTGCCAGCGCGGCATTCCCTTGCTGTTCCTGCAAAACATTACCGGCTTCATGGTCGGCCAGAAGTACGAGGCCGGTGGCATTGCCAAGCACGGCGCGAAACTGGTGACCGCCGTCGCGTGCGCCAAAGTACCCAAGTTCACCGTGATCATCGGCGGCAGTTTCGGTGCCGGTAACTACGGCATGTGCGGACGCGCCTACGATCCACGCTTTTTGTGGATGTGGCCCAATGCGCGCATCGGCGTGATGGGCGCTGAGCAGGCCGCCGGCGTATTGGTGCAGGTCAAGCGCGAACAGGCCGAACGCAGTGGCCAGGGTTTCAGCGCCGAGCAGGAAGCTGAAATCAAGCAACCTATCCTCGACCAGTACGAAGAACAGGGTCACCCCTATTACTCCAGCGCTCGCTTGTGGGACGACGGTGTCATCGACCCGGCGCAAACCCGCGACGTGCTGGCCCTGGCCTTGTCGGCCTCGTTGAACGCACCAATCGAACCGAGCCGCTTCGGCGTGTTCCGGATGTGATTTTCTGTGGGAGCGGGCTTGCTCGCGAAGGATTCACCGCGGTTTACCAGAAGCACCGCGTTATCGTTCTT
>NZ_JBOIBY010000710.1:0-1767 GCF_050739655.1 Pseudomonas sp.
TGCGGTTCCTGGGCCTTGGTCTCGGTGATAAAGCGCCGGACCGCAACACGATCTGGACGTTCCGCGAGGCGCTGAAGGAGGCCGGCGCGATCGAGGCGCTGTTTGCCGCTTTTGACGCCGCGATCACGGCGTCGGGCTATCGCGCGACGCACGGGCAGATCGTGGATGCGAGCCTCGTTGCCGCGCCAAAACAGCGTCTGACCGACGGGGAGAAGGCGGCGATCAAGGGCGGCAAATCGGCGAACGAGATATGGGCCAATCCCAAGTGCGCGGCGCAGAAGGACATCGACGCGCGCTAGGTGTTTAGTCCCGGCGAATCCTGGCACGGTTTTATCGACCGCAGCAAGGGATTGGCTATGGGACAGATACTTCACGGCAGCGCCACGACGACAGAGGCGGTCCGTCGAGCAATACAAGATAGTCAAGAGAGCGTGAGAGCTCTCGCAGCACGTCACGGGATCAACCCGAAGACGGTGCAAAAGTGGAGGAAGCGCGCGTTCACGCATGACGCCGCAATGGGACCGAAAGAGGTCCATTCAACGGTTTTAACGCCAGAAGAAGAAGCGGCCTGCGTCGCCTTTCGCAAGCATACGCTGTTGCCGCTCGACGATTGCCTTTACGCGCTGCAATCGACGATCCCCTGTTTGACGCGGTCAAGCCTGCATCGACTGTTTCAGCGCCATGAGATATCGCGCCTTCCCGAAGTGGAAGGCGACAAGAAGCCGAAGAAAAAGTTCAAAGTCTATCCGATCGGATACTTCCACATCGATATTACCGAAGTCCGCACTGAGGAAGGCAAGCTTTATATGTATGTCGCGATCGACCGCACATCGAAGTTCGCCTTCGCTAAGCTCGTCGATAAAGCCAATCGCAAGACTGCTTCAGCTTTCCTGGTCGCGCTGATCAAGGCCGTTCCTTACAAGATCCACACGGTTCTCACCGACAACGGCATCCAGTTCACCTTCCCGCCAAGATACCGAGACGGCCCCACGGCGACCTGCGTGTCGCATATGTTCGACATGCGCTGCCGCGACAACGGCATCGAGCATCGACTGACGAAGCCCTATCATCCTTGGACGAACGGTCAGGTCGAGCGAATGAACCGGACAATCAAGGAAGCGACCGTCAAACGGTACCATTACGGCAGCCACAAGCAGCTCCGCGCACACCTTCAGTCGTTCATTGACGCCTACAACTTCGCCAAGCGCCTGAAGAGGCTAAAGGGCCTCACGCCTTACGAGTGCATCTGTAAATGCTGGACGACGGAGCCGAAAAGATTCAAACTGAATCCGTTGCAGGACATGCCGGGACTAAACACCTAGCATCACCAACCCACCCCGCCGCTTTTCCGCCGCACTCATCCGGTTTAGGATCGCCTTATGTCGCTTCTCGCCGCCCTTTTGTTCGCGTTGACGCCGGAGGCGCCTTATCTTGCGCCCTATCTGACCGCGGCGGCGGAGGTTGAGGGCGCCAATCCGCGTTATGTCGACTGCATCAAGCTGATTGAAGAAGATGTCGAGATCGGCCGCATCGCGGCCCAGCAATGGGCGCTTGAGGGCGGCGGGCCAGCGGCGCAGCATTGCCTTGCGATCGCCGATATCGCGGCCGGTTTCCCGCGCCTTGGCGCGGTCCGCCTGATGACGCTTTCCGACCGACCGCAAGCCGGCGATGCAACAGCGCGCGCGCGCATCAAAGCCGAAGCCGCGCTCGCGTTTCTTGACGCCGGGGCGTCCGACTTCGCCGAAGAAGCGCTCATCGGCGCACTCG
>NZ_JBOIBY010000711.1:0-14035 GCF_050739655.1 Pseudomonas sp.
TGATCCTCAAGTGGCTGCAGGATACTTATAACTGTGAAGTGGTGACCTTCACCGCTGACCTGGGTCAGGGCGAAGAGGTCGAACCTGCACGCGCCAAGGCTCAGGCCATGGGCGTCAAAGAGATCTATATCGACGACTTGCGCGAAGAGTTCGTGCGCGATTTCGTTTTCCCGATGTTCCGCGCCAACACCGTTTATGAGGGCGAGTACCTGCTGGGTACTTCCATTGCTCGTCCGCTGATCGCCAAGCGTCTGATCGAGATCGCCAACGAAACCGGCGCTGACGCCATCTCCCACGGCGCTACCGGCAAGGGTAACGACCAGGTTCGTTTCGAGCTGGGTGCCTACGCCTTGAAACCAGGCGTGAAAGTGATTGCTCCATGGCGTGAATGGGACCTGCTGTCCCGTGAGAAGCTGATGGATTACGCTGAAAAGCATGCGATCCCGATCGAGCGTCACGGCAAGAAAAAATCCCCGTACTCGATGGATGCCAACCTGCTGCACATCTCCTATGAAGGCGGCGTGCTGGAAGACACCTGGACCGAGCACGAAGAAGACATGTGGCGCTGGACCGTCTCCCCGGAGAACGCTCCTGACAAGCCGCAGTACCTGGAACTGACCTACCGCAACGGCGACATCGTGGCTTTGGACGGCGTCGAAATGACCCCGGCTACCGTGTTGGCGACCCTGAACCGTATTGGTGGCGAACACGGTATCGGTCGTCTGGACATCGTCGAGAACCGTTACGTGGGCATGAAGTCCCGTGGCTGCTATGAAACCCCAGGCGGCACCATCATGCTGCGCGCCCACCGTGCGATCGAATCGATCACCCTGGACCGCGAAGTGGCTCACCTCAAGGACGAGCTGATGCCGAAGTACGCCAGCCTGATCTACACCGGTTACTGGTGGAGCCCTGAGCGTCTGATGCTGCAACAGATGATCGACGCGTCCCAGGTCAACGTGAACGGCGTTGTGCGCCTGAAGCTGTACAAGGGCAACGTGATCGTCACTGGCCGCAAGTCCGACGACTCGCTGTTCGACGCCAACATTGCCACCTTCGAAGAAGATGGCGGCGCCTACAACCAGGCTGACGCGGCGGGCTTCATCAAGCTCAACGCCTTGCGCATGCGCATCGCAGCCAACAAAGGTCGTAAGCTGTTCTGAGACCTTTGAGGTGGTAAGGGATTTGTGGCCTCTTCATTGAGGAGGCCATAAGTCTGAAGTTTGTACTGACATTTAATAAGCACGATTTTTGTTTCCTGTTCATACCCTCCCGCTACAGCACCCTTGAGTGTTGTACCTCAGTGGCAAGCCTGATCGATGACTGTCACCCCATGCGTATTCACATTGTAAACAACAAGAAAAGTAGCGTTGTCGCGTTTTCTTGCCTGTTTTGAATACTTGAGTGCATGACTTTTCAATGTTTTTTCCGAATTCGGATCTGCGAGGAGCAATACCACGTGGGCCAATTTTCCCTGTGTTTTTTGTAACGACGTACTGAGTTCTATAGGTTTGTTCCCTTGACGGGCATCGATGATGTGCAGATCTTTTGACGAGTCTGGCAACCGGATGGCGTGTTGCATGGAGGTGCCGGTCTTGTCAGGCGGCGCTTGAGCCGCCGGTGCAATGGCGCCTGCGCGATCATGTGGTGAGTCGTCCCGGCCAGCTTTTTTTAAGCGCATGGTCGGAGTGCTTTGTTCTCGATCGTCTACATCGTCAAGAACTTCGATAAAGTGTTCACCCTTTTCATAATCTGAAGGCGCGTAGAGCGATCGATAGTTAAAGTTGAGTGTGGCAAAGAAAAGAAGAAGCAAATAAAAAGGAAAGCTAATTAAAAACCATACGTAAATCTCTCTTTCGTTGTTGTCCAGAAAAGGCAGCGTGACCGCTGCCGAGGTTTCAGATAGTGTCGCAAATATTGCGATAACGGTGATGGGGTTGGTAATTTTTCTTTTGAGGTTTTTCATGGGTTTTACTCATATTGATTTATCTTTTCTTAAGTAATTGAAGGGTTGTTTTAAGTGGCGATTGAAGTGGCGATTCATATATTTGTTTCTGTGGTGCGGTGTCGGATTTATATGGGTTTCTGTAATGAGTGAATTTTGAATATACCTGATTGTTTGTTGTTCGGATGTCATGTTTTTAATCATTGCTCAAGTTTTAAATTTTTCTGTAAGAGTGAGTGGAAATTTTTGTGTGACATTTCTGTTGTGAGCATGAATGTTGAAAATATTTGTAACGGTCAACCCAATGCGCAACAGCGGGCATCGATTGGTTCATTGATTTTGGTTGTAAGTTGATACAAAAAAACCGCAGAAAAACACACATTCAGACTGCTGATACCGTTATCGAAATGTTGGGTTCAAAGATTTTTTGTAGGACCTATCCGCGATGGTTGTAGGGAATGTCTCTTGGTGTGGGTGGCCGGGGCGGGCGGCATGCAATGGATGAAACGACTAGGCTATTGTGCGGGCTCTAAAAATTCGAACAGCGAAAATTGGACTTGCCCATGAATAAAGTGCTGATCGTGGATGATCACCCCGTCATTCGTCTTGCGGTACGTATGCTGATGGAGCGTCATGGCTACGAAGTCATTGCAGAAACAGATAATGGCGTGGATGCATTGCAACTTGCCCGCGAGCATATGCCGGATATTGTAATTCTGGATATCGGAATACCGAAACTGGACGGGCTGGAAGTCATTGCGCGACTTACTACGGCAGCGCTGCCCATGAAAGTACTGATATTGACTTCACAGGCCCCAGGGCATTTCTCCATGCGCTGCATGCAGTCGGGTGCTGCCGGGTATGTTTGCAAGCAACAGGATTTGACCGAGTTGCTTAGTGCTATCAAGGCAGTGTTGTCCGGCTACAGTTATTTTCCCAATCAAGCCTTGCACACTGTCCGTGCCAGTCTGGGGAACGCTAGCGAAGCCGATATGGTTGATCGTTTGTCTGGGCGGGAAATGATGGTTTTGCAGCAACTGGCCAGAGGTAAGACCAACAAGGAAATTGCCGACGGGATGTTCCTCAGCAATAAAACCGTCAGTACTTACAAGACGCGCCTGCTTTTGAAACTCAATGCGCGCTCTTTGGTCGATCTGATCGAGCTGGCTCAGCGCAATGGGCTGGTGTGACTCCATTGTTGACGACACGCGGTAAGCGGGCACTTATCACGGTTCAGCACTTAGTAAAAAGCCTCCGTTTCGGGAGGCTTTCAGGTGTCATAAATCAAAGTCGTAGTCGGCCAATTGCTTTTGCAGTCGGCGCTCCTCCAGCAGATTGTCGATGGTACGGCGTTTGCTCAGGTTGGTTTTCGCTACTTCTACCACCGGTTCGGCTTCGTCAGCCTCAACGGGGGTGAAGTCATCTTCTACATCCAGTTGCTCTTTGCCAGTGCTCATTTAGTTACCCCAGGCTAAGAAGGCCCTTGGGGCACCTTATATCGACAATCTACTGGCGGGTAAAAAAGATTTTTTCAATCGATAAATCAAAAACTCGAATAAAACCTCAATCGTCGGAAGTCTTGTGCTTGTATTCGCACAAGTCTTCGATCCGGCAACTGCCGCAACGAGGCTTGCGGGCGAGGCATACATAACGTCCATGAAGGATCAGCCAATGATGGGAGTCGAGCAAGAATTGCTTGGGCACGAATTTCATCAGCTTGTGCTCGACCTCGACAACATTCTTGCCGGGCGCAATGCCGGTGCGGTTGCTGACGCGGAAGATGTGGGTGTCCACTGCCATGGTTAACTGCCGGAACGCGGTATTGAGCACCACGTTCGCAGTCTTGCGGCCTACACCGGGCAGGGCTTCCAGCTCCTCTCGAGTCTGAGGCACTTCACCTGCATGGCGCTCCACCAGCAAGCGACAGGTCTCGATCACATTCTTGGCTTTGCTGTTGAACAAGCCGATGGTCTTGATGTACTCAGACAACCCCTCAACACCCAAGGCATGGATCGCTGCCGGAGTATTGGCGACCGGGAACAGTTTTGCCGTGGCTTTGTTTACGCCAACGTCGGTCGATTGCGCCGAAAGAATCACCGCGATCAGCAGTTCGAACGGTGAGGAATAGGCCAGTTCAGTCTTTGGTTCCGGGTTGTCTTCATGCAGCCGACGGAATATTTCCAGACGTTTTGCGGCATTCATGGGCAGTACGTTTCCTCGAGGACGGTCAGTGTGAAGGTGGCGTGCGACGGTAGGCTTGCCAGGCCGCAATCAGCAGGCCCAGCAGGATGAACCCGCCAGGTGCCAGCGTGGCCAAGCGCAACCCACCGTCGGCGGTGAGAGCCCATCCCGGCCAATCCTGTTGTGTCGAGCCTGTCAGCCACGGCAAATGGGCGCCGAGCGTCCCATTGCCAAGCAGCTCACGCAGTAAGCCCAGGGCCACCATTAGCGCGCCGAACAGGCCGTACAGTTGCAGACGATCCCGCTTGTGTTTGCGGAAAAATCCGCTGTGTTCCAGCACGACGCATTGCAATGCAATCAAACCTGCATAAATCCCGACATGTTGGTGCCATTGCAGGGACCAGACTTGTGCGCCGAGCTCCACGCAACCGGTCAATGTGGCAGCGATCAAGACGCTTGCCGGTAAGTGCGTCGCCGCAAGCAATCGTGGCCGCAGTGCGTTCATGCTGTGGCCAAAAGCCCCCGTGACTACGATGAACATCAGCCATAGCCCAAAAGCAGTCACCAGTGAGCCGGTAGCACCGACGAGTGGCGCCAGCACCAATGAATTGCGCAACAGCGACGTCTTACTCATGGGAGGGGCTCCCCAGCAGTTGTTGCCGGTGTTCATCAAAGTAACGCAACGCGTCGTGGGTAGCGTTGACTACCGCTCTCGAGGTGATGGTCGCACCTGCAACCTGGTCGAATTGGCCTTGATCCTTTTTCAAGGCCCAGCCTTTTTCGTCAGGGTCGGTTCGAGATTTTCCGGTAAAGGATTGAAGCCAATTGTTGGGCCAGTCGGCGATCCGCGCACCGAGCCCCGGGGTTTCCGATTGCTTGAGGGTTTTGACGCCGATCAGCCTTGCGTTAGCGTCGATGGCGATCAAAAGCTCGATGGCGCCTGCGTAACCCAGGGTTTGGCTGCGCAGCAACACGGCGTAAGGTTGACCGGCCTTGGTCGCGCGGTAGCCAGCCAGCAGTGTGCTATTGCTCAACGTCATGTTTTCGAGGGTGAGCGGCTTTTCCAGGGGCTGATTATCGTAGTTGTTGGGCGGTAGCAGATCCAGCAGGTTGCGGCTGTCGAGCAGCCGTTGCTCGGCGGCGATGTGCGGCGCGCTGCTGTACTGCGCGAGATAGGTCATGCCTATGCCCAAAACAGCCAGCAAGGCCAGAATCACAACGCTGGACGCTCGGCTCATGGCGCGATTTGCTCCTGTCTGGCGACTGCAAACCTTTCCAGCGCGGGTACGCAGAGGTTCATCAACAGCACGGCGAACGCCACGCCGTCCGGATAACCGCCCCATGTGCGAATCAAATACGTCAGCAGTCCGACGCCGGCGCCGAAAAGCAGTCGTGCAATGGGTTTTTTTGCGCCGGAAACGGGTTCCGTCACAATGAAGAATGCTCCCAGCATGGTTGCACCGGTCAGCAGATGAAACAGCGGCGAGCCGTGGGAGTCGGAGCCCGAACCGTTCCAGCACAACAGACTGATGACGAACAGGCTCGCCAGCATGCCTACAGGCGCTTGCCAACTGATCACTCGCCGTTGCAGAAGTAACACGCCACCTGCGAGAAAGGCCAGGTTCACCCATTCCATGCCCCGGCCACCGAAGTGGCCAAACGCCGGGTTCGACGAGAACAATTCGTCCATCGTGAGGCTTTTGTTGATTCGCAGACTGTCCAGCGCCGTGGCCCGAACCCATGCGTCCGGTTCCTGTCCGAAGCCAAAAACCTGCTGCAGACCACTCAGTAGGTCCATGCCGTGGGAGGACGGCCAATGGGTCATTTGTTGGGGAAATGTCACCAGCACCAGAGCAAAACCCAGCATTGCCGGGTTGAACGGATTCGAGCCCACGCCGCCATACAAATGCTTGCCGAATACCATCGCGAACGCGGCGGCACTGATCGTCAGCCACCACGGGCAATAGGGTGGCAGGGCAAGGGCCAGGAGTGTGGCGCTGACCAGGGCGCTGCCGTCACTCAAGGTCGGCTTGAGCGGGCGCCTGCGTAACCACAACACGACTGCTTCGGCCGCCAGTGCTGCAATAGCGGCCAGAATCAGGTTGATTAACACGCCCCAGCCAAACACCCAGAACATCATCAGGGTTCCCGGCAGAGTGGCCAGCAATACCAGTTTCATGGCTTGCTGCAGGCGATCGTCAACCGACTCAAGGGGTGGCATGGGCTTGCACCTGGCGTTCGGCATCGCTGATTGCCCGCTCCAGGGCTTGGATCTGCTCAAAGGGAGCTTCGCTGGACTGAGCTTTTTTCAGTTCGGCGCGACGCATCGCCAGCTGGATCTTTGCCCGTTTGAGCTCGGCGTCCGATGCTGGAGCTCGCGTGGGGGCAGGAGGCGTGGCTGGCGGTGCGACGCTTTCCAGATTCGCCAAGGCGTGCTCGGCGGCTTCGAATTGCTGTTGCAGCACAATCAATTGGGACTGCTGTTCGAAGGTCGGCGGATGCCCGAAGGCCTTCAGGGATTTGTGCAATTGCGCCCGGCTCATGGCCACATCAATCTTGGCTTTTTTCAGTGCTGCATCGGCATTGGCAGCTTTCTGGGCGCGGACGCGTTCGAGAGCGGCCTGTACCGGATCAAGTGTCTGCTCAGCAGGCTGCGCCGCCCGCTGCAATCTCGCCTGACGTTCGGCTGCTTTCTGTTCTTCTTCGTGTTGCAAGCGGCTATTGCGTTGTTCGAACCGGCGCCGTGCGTGATTGCGTTTGGCGGCGCGGGCTCGTTGTTCCTCAAGACTGAAAGCCAGACCGCCAACGATCGGCACTACCGTCGCCATTGGCAAGGGATGCATTTCAATGCAATCCACCGGGCAGGGCGCTACGCAGAGATCACAACCGGTGCATTCATCGATGATCACGGTGTGCATCAGTTTGGCAGCACCGACAATGGCATCGACCGGGCAAGCCTGGATGCACTTGGTACAGCCAATGCATTCGGCTTCGCGAATATAGGCAACCTGCGCAGGTGCCGAGCCACGGCTGATGTCCAGTTCCAGCACTGGGACCTTCAACAGCTCTGCCAACGCTTCGATGGTTTCGCTGCCGCCGGGCGGGCACTTGTTGATCGGCTCGCCATTGGCGATGCCTTCGGCGTATGGCTTGCATCCAGGGTGTCCACACTTGCCGCACTGGGTTTGCGGCAGGAGGGCGTCGATGCTTTGAATCAGACTCATGTTTTGATCAGTCCGCTGAATCCGAGAAAGGCCACTGCAATCAGGCCGGCGCCGATCAGGTCGATCGGCAAGCCGCGAAAGGGCGCAGGAACATCGTTATCGAGTGTGCGTTGGCGCAGGTCACTGAACAGACTCAGCACCAGCCAGAAACCCAACCCCGCTCCAAGGCTCAAGGCTGTGGCGTGAAATAAACCGTTGTCGTCTTGTGCGTTGAACAGCGCCACTCCCAACACACCGGCATTGCCCAGCAGCAGCGGCCACAGGCCTTCGAAAGACAGGCGGGGCAACAACCGCGAAAGCAGTTTGAGCAGTGGGGCGATCAACAGGACGCTCAGCGGCAGAAATACGAACAAGCGCAGGGCCGTCAGATTCAGCGGCACCAGTAGCCAGTGGTAGAGCGCATAGCCAAAAACGCCCACGATCAGCATCAGGCACGTTGTCGCAATGCCCAGCGCATGGACTTGCTGCCTTTCTCTGGCCAGCAACGGATCGACGCCCAGCGGCCAGTGCAACACGAAGTTGTTGATCAAGGCGGCGCTGATTAGCGTAAGCAATGCTTCGGTCATGATCGTCCATATCCGATGCTGGATAGCTCATACAAGATGAAGCCAGACCTGAAAGATAGTATGGGCCAGACATGAAAATCCCACAGACGCGTCAGGCACGGCTGTGGGATCGGTTTAGCGCAAAAACTTACTTGATGCGCTGACCTGGCTTGGCGCCACTGTCAGGGCTGAGCAGGTAGATTTCTTCACCGCCAGGACCCGCCGCCATCACCATGCCTTCGGAGATGCCGAATTTCATTTTGCGGGGCTTGAGGTTGGCGATCATCATCGTCAGTCGACCGTCGAGCTTGGACGGGTCCGGGTAAGCGCTCTTGATCCCGGAGAAGACGTTGCGTTGCTCGTCACCGATGTCCAGGGTCAGGCGCAACAGCTTGTCCGCACCTTCCACGTGTTCGGCCTTGACGATCAGGGCGACGCGCAGGTCGACGGCGGCAAAGGTGTCGAACTCGATTTCCGGTGACAACGGATCCTTGGCCAGCTCGCCGTTCCCGGCAGGCTGGGTTTGGCCGGTATCGGTCTGGCTGGCGGTCAGGTCTTCTTTCGAGGCGTCAGTCATGGCTTGCACCTTGACCGGGTCGATCCGGGTCATCAGCGCCTTGAACTCGTTCAACTGGTGGTTGCTGAGCAAGGTTGCATGATCGTTCCAGGTCAGCGGCGCGACGTTCAGGAATGCTTCCGCGTCGGCGGCCAGCAACGGCAACACCGGTTTGAGGAAGATCACCAGTTGGCGGAACAGGTTGACGCCGGTGGCGCAGATGGCCTGGACTTCATCCTGCTTGCCTTCCTGCTTGTTCAGCGACCACGGGGCCTTGTCGGCGATCCAGGCGTTGGCACGGTCGGCCAGGCCCATGATCTCGCGCATGGCGCGGGCGAAGTCGCGGGCTTCATAGGCGTCCGCGATGCCTGGCGCGGCGGCCAGGAACGCTTCGGTCAATTCAGGCGCGGCGTTGGTGTCGACCATCACGCCGGCATTGCCTTTATGGATGAAACCGGCGCAGCGGCTGGCGATGTTGACGACTTTGCCCACCAGGTCGGAGTTGACCTTCTGTACGAAGTCTTCGAGGTTCAGGTCCAGGTCGTCGACGCCACGGCTCAGTTTGGCCGCGTAGTAGTAGCGCAGGTATTCCGGCGACAGGTGATCCAGGTAGGTCCGGGCCTTGATGAAGGTGCCACGGGACTTGGACATTTTCTGGCCGTTGACGGTCAGGTAGCCGTGCACGTTGATCCCGGTTGGCTTGCGGTAGCCTGCGCCTTCGAGCATGGCCGGCCAGAACAGGGCGTGGAAGTTGACGATGTCCTTGCCGATGAAGTGGTACAGCTCGGCGGTGGAGTCCTTGCCCCAGAACGCATCGAAGTCCAGCTCCGGCGTGCGGTTGCACAGGTTCTTGAAGCTGGCCATGTAGCCGATCGGCGCGTCCAGCCAGACGTAGAAGTATTTGCCTGGCTCGTCGGGAATCTCGAAACCGAAATACGGCGCATCGCGGGAGATGTCCCACTGTTGCAGGCCGGCGTCCAGCCATTCGGCGATCTTGTTGGCCACAGCGTCTTGCAAGGTGCCGCTGCGGGTCCAGGTTTGCAGCATTTCCTGGAAATCCGGCAACTTGAAGAAGAAGTGCTGGGAATCCTTGAGCACTGGCGTGGCGCCGGAGATTGCCGACTTCGGATCTTTCAGGTCGGTCGGGGCGTAGGTCGCGCCGCATTTTTCGCAGTTGTCGCCGTACTGGTCTTCGGTGCCGCATTTCGGGCAGGTGCCCTTGATGAAGCGGTCGGCCAGGAACATTTTCTTTTCCGGGTCGAAATATTGCGTGATCGAACGCGTGGCAATGTGCCCGGCGTCGCGCAGCTTCAGGTAGATATGGCTCGACAGCTCACGGTTTTCTTCGGCGTGAGTGGAGTGAAAGTTGTCGAAGTCCACCAGGAAGTCGGCAAAGTCGGCGCTGTGTTCAGCCTGGACGTTGGCGATCAGTTGTTCCGGGGTGATGCCTTCTTTTTCCGCGCGCAGCATGATCGCCGAACCGTGGGCGTCGTCAGCGCAGACGTAAATGCATTGGTTGCCGCGATGCTTCTGGAAGCGCACCCACATATCGGTCTGGATATATTCCAGCATATGGCCAAGGTGGATCGAACCATTGGCATAGGGCAGGGCGCTGGTGACGAGGATCTTGCGTGGCTCGGACATGGGGCTCGGCTACTTGATGAAACGGAGGTCGGCCACTATAAAGCGCCAGCGCATATTTTTCACCCTTGGGGCGATTCAATGGTTGATGCCTTGAAAGATCGCAGCCTTCGGCAGTTCCTACAGAGACACTGAGTTGCGCGGACAATGTAGGAACTGCCGAAGGCTGCGATCTTTTCGCCATCCCGCCGAACGATCAGAACAGGTACGATACCCGCCATCTTTCCAAGTCCTGTTTTCGGAGTTGCCCATGAGCGCCGTCAATCGCGCAGCGGTGGAAGCCGTCCTTCGCCAATACACAGACCCTTACCTGAACCAGGACCCGGTCAGCGCCGGGTGCGTGCGCAACATCGACATTCAAGGTGATCGCGTCAGCGTTCAGCTCGAACTGGGTTACGCCGCCGGTCTGTTCAAGAGCGGCTGGGCGCAGATGCTGCAAATGGCTATCGAAGGCTTGGACGGCGTAACGTCGGCCCGCGTCGAGATCACCAGTGTAATTGCCGCGCACAAGGCCCAGGCTCAGATTCCTGGTCTGGCCAACGTCAAGAACGTGGTGGCCGTGGCTTCCGGCAAAGGTGGCGTGGGCAAGTCCACCACCGCCGCGAACCTGGCATTGGCGCTGGCCCGTGAAGGCGCCAAGGTCGGGATCCTCGACGCGGACATCTACGGTCCGAGCCAGGGCATCATGTTTGGCATTCCAGAGCGCACCCGTCCCGAGGTCAAGGATCAGAAGTGGTTCGTACCGCTCAAGTCCCACGGCGTCGAAGTGATGTCCATGGCCTTCCTGACCGACGACAACACGCCGATGGTCTGGCGTGGGCCGATGGTGTCTGGCGCCCTCTTGCAGTTGGTGACACAAACCGCCTGGGGCGACCTGGATTACCTGGTCATCGACATGCCGCCAGGCACGGGTGACATCCAGTTGACCCTGGCACAGAAAGTCCCGGTGGCGGGTGCGGTCATCGTGACCACGCCGCAAGACCTGGCATTGCTGGATGCGCGCAAAGGCGTGGAGATGTTCCGCAAGGTCAACATTCCGGTGCTGGGCGTGGTGGAAAACATGGCGGTGCACATCTGCTCGAACTGCGGGCATGCCGAGCATCTGTTCGGTGAAGGCGGGGGCGTGAAACTGGCCAATCAGTACGGCGTCGAGCTGTTGGCGTCGTTGCCGCTGTCGATGGTGATTCGCGAGCAGGCCGATGGCGGCAAGCCGACGGTGATCGCCGAGCCGGACAGCCAGATCGCCATGGTTTACCAGGAACTGGCCCGCCATGTGGGCGCGCGGATCGTATTGCAGGAGGCGTTGACGCCCGCTATGCCGAATATCAGCATCAGCGACGATTGATGACCTGAAACACCATCAACTGTGGGAGCTAGCCTGCTAGCGATAGCGGATTCACATTCAACAAATATGTTGGCTGAATCACCGCAATCGCTAGCAGGCTAGCTCCCACATTGATTTATGGGGGTTTTAGATCCGCAACCCGCCATCCATCTCCAGAATCCGACCGGTGTAATAGTCGTTTTCGAAAATGTACGCCGCCGAATGCGCAATCTCTTCCGGCTTGCCCATGCGCTTGAGCGGAATGCCCGAGGTCATCTTCTCCAGCGCTTCAGGCTTCATGCCCAACGTCATTTCGGTTTCGATAAAGCCCGGTGCAATACCGGCAACGCGAATGCCGTAGCGCGCCAGTTCCTTGGCCCAGGTCACGGTCGCGGCGGCGACACCGGCCTTGGCGGCGGAGTAGTTGGTCTGGCCGACATTGCCTGCGCGGGAAATCGACGAGATATTGATGATCGCGCCGCGGTTTTCCAGCTCGACCATTTTCGCCGCGACTTCACGGGTGCACAGGAACACGCCAGTCAGGTTGACGTCGATGACCGCTTGCCACTGGGCGAGGCTCATCTTGGTCATTTCGCCGTCCTTGACCTTCAACAGCAGGCCGTCACGCAGGATCCCGGCGTTGTTGATCAGGCCATGGATCGCACCGAAGTCTTCGGCGACCTGAGCAACCACGTGGGTCACTTGTTCTTCGTTGGCGACGTTGCACAGATAAGCGCGGGCTTCGACACCCTTGGCCTTGCAGGCAGCGACGGCGGCGTCGAGTTTTTCCTGGTTGAGATCCACCAGCGCCAGTTTCGCGCCCTTACCAGCGAAATACTCGGCCATGGAACGGCCTAAACCCTGGCAACCGCCAGTGATAATGATTACTTTGTCAGTGAGTTGCATTCGCATACCCCGGCAGGTCTTGAGTGGTTTCCTTTTAGAGCACCTCTCGATCTGCGCCTGACGTGGCCTGGCTGCACATGAGATTTGCCCCCGATGGCACGCTGGGACTTTCACCAGCTGCCTGTCCGTTTTTTTGACGGATTCTATATAAGGAGTCATAAATTGAGCGTTGAAGCGGCTAAGCATGCACGAGAAATGCTTCTCAAGGAATACCGTGGAGTGCTCTCGACGCACTCCAAATCGATGCCCGGTTTCCCGTTCGGCTCCGTGGTTCCTTATTGTCTGGACGAGCATGGCCGGCCGCTGATCCTGATCAGCCGCATTGCCCAGCACACCCACAATCTGCAGAAGGATCCGAAATGCTCTCTGTTCGTGGGCGAGCGCGGGGCTGAAGATGTGCAAGCCGTTGGTCGCCTGACCTATCTGGCTGAGGCGCACCAGCTCGAGGATCAGGCCGCCATCGACGCAGCCGCCGAACGTTATTACCGCTATTTCCCGGAATCGCAGAGCTATCACACGGCCCATGATTTCGATTTCTGGGTTCTCATCCCAGTGCGCCACCGCTACATCGGCGGTTTTGGTGCGATTCATTGGGTCAACGACCTGACGTTGGCCAACCCGTTTGCCGGCAAGTCTGAAGTGAGCATGGTCGAGCATATGAACGCCGATCATGCCAAAGCCATTGCTCACTATGTGGATCTGGCGGGGCTGCCGAAAACTTCACCGGCGCAGATGGTCGGCATCGATACCGAAGGCATGCACCTGCGCATCGGACAAAGCCTGTACTGGCTGGCATTTCAAGCGCCTTGTAATACGCCGACACAAGTCCGGGAAGCCTTGGTTTCTCTGGCTCACGCCGAACATTGGCCGAAAAATGAAGCGGCCGACGCTTGAATTCACGAAACGGCGACGTCATCTAAGTTGAACTGGCAAGGCATTCTTGCGTTGAGGAACCATTTGATGCGCCCTTTTTTGTTGCTCTTTCTGCTGTTCCCGGTGTTGGAGCTGTTCGTATTCGTCAAGGTGGCAGGGGCGATCGGGTTTTTCCCGGCCCTGCTGCTGATCATTCTTGGCTCGATGTTCGGTGTGTTCGTGCTGCGTATCGCTGGCCTGGCCACGGCGCTGCGTGCCCGTGAAAGCCTGAACCGCGGTGAACTGCCGGCCCAGACCATGCTCGAAGGCCTGATGCTGGCGTTGGCCGGCGGCCTGTTGATCCTGCCGGGCTTCATCAGCGATGTGATCGGTCTGATCATGTTGCTGCCGATCAGCCGTCGTCTGCTGGCCAATAAAATGCGCCAGCGCGCCGAGGAACAGGCGATGCGTCAGCGTGCATTCGCCGATGACCTCCAGGCGCGTGGCGGCCCGGTGCCCCGTGAACCTTTGGGCCGTGAGCCTGATGTGATCGAAGGCGAATTCGAACACCGCGATACCAAATAACTGCCCATTGTAAAAACCCATTCGACACGGCACCTTCGGGTGCCGTGTTCGTATACGGGACATCGATATGAAAATTTTTCGATTCCCACCCTTGTAATAAGCTTATGCGCCCTTATGTAACGGTCACCGCAAGGTTTCTGGTGATCACACCAGACAGACTTCCGCGGTTCGCTTGACGAGCCGCACCCGGCACCGCCGGACTTTGTTAAACCCGCCGGGACTACACCGGCCGATGAAAACCACAATTAGGAGAGATCGACAATGAAGCTTCGTCCT
>NZ_JBOIBY010000712.1:0-1276 GCF_050739655.1 Pseudomonas sp.
TACCTGAACTTCAAGGCTTCGGCCGGTTGGTCCGAGTCCACTCTGAACAAGGGTGTACTGGCTACCCGGGGTCATTCCCAGAGCCTGGTGCTGGAATCCACGATTCCAGGCAGCGATCTGTCGTTCTTCAAGCTCGACTACCGTGGCCAGTTGTTCCAGCCGTTGAGCGAGAACTACACCATGCGCCTGCATACCGAGTTGGGTTATGGCGATGGTTACGGGTCGACCGATGGCTTGCCATTCTATGAAAACTACTATGCTGGTGGTTTCAACTCGGTACGTGGTTTCAAGGACAGTTCCCTGGGGCCTCGCAGTACACCAAGTACCGGCAAGAACCCTGGCACCCAGTTTGACCCGGACCAGGATCCACTGCCGTTCGGTGGTAACGTCCTGATCCAGGGCGGTGTGGAAGTTCTGTTCCCGCTGCCGTTCGTCAAGGATCAACGCTCCCTGCGCACCTAGGTATTCTGTGATGTGGGTAACGTATTCGATTCATCTTTCTCGGATACCACAAACGCGGTTGGCTAGTAGTCAAACACCATGTGCTACGACATTAGCCTGAGCAACATGGCCAGTTCTGTTGGTGTAGGTGTGACATGGGTCACTGCACTGGGTCCTTTGAGTTTCGCATTGGCCATGCCGGTCAAGAAGCCGGATGACGCTGAGACTCAAGTGTTCCAATTTTCCCTCGGCCAGACGTTCTAAGCGTCTGACCCAAGATAACGACAATGAATTTTGTAGGAGTGCATCGTGCGTAAGTTGACTCAATTGGTTCTCCTGGCCAGCGTACTGGTCGCTGGTCCGGCATTTGCCGACATGAAAGTTGCCGTTCTGAACTATCAGATGGCTCTGCTGGAATCCGACGCGGCCAAGAAATACGCCGTGGATGCCGAGAAGAAGTTCGGTCCTCAGTTGACCAAGCTCAAGACGCTGGAAAGCAGCGCCAAGGGCATTCAGGACCGCCTGATGGCTGGTGGCGACAAAATGCAGCAGGGCGAGCGCGAGCGTCTGGAGCTTGAATTCAAGCAAAAGGCTCGTGACTTCCAGTTCCAGTCCAAGGAACTGAACGAAGCCAAAGCCGTTGCCGACCGTGAAATGCTGAAGCAGCTCAAGCCGAAACTGGACAGCGCTGTGGAAGAAGTCATCAAGAAAGGTGCTTTTGACCTGGTCTTCGAGCGTGGCGCAGTGATTGATGTCAAGCCTCAGTACGACATCACTCGCCAGGTTATCGAGCGCATGAATCAGCTGAAGTAATCCATTACCGTGACCATTAAGC
>NZ_JBOIBY010000713.1:0-6826 GCF_050739655.1 Pseudomonas sp.
CGGTACCGGGTTTGAGTTCTTTACCAGTTTTCATTGCGAATATCCGAATTTGGATGGGATTTACAAAAATCTAGGCCGCGTATCATATCCAATTTCCATAAAACTGTACCAGCGCCGTGGCAAGATCGGCTTGCAAGGCCTGTTCCAGACACCATGTTTCGGCGTGTTTTTCCAGCTCTGGCCAGTGTTTACGGGTGCAATGCCAGTGGTCGGTCATTTTTTCACCGGCGTTCCACGCGCGCCAAAGACCACTGATCGCCTCCCGGGCGGGCTCCGAAAGCCCCTTCACATACAGTTCAAGGAAGGCTTCGAGCTTGTCCAGGTGGATATCCTCTTCCTGCTGATAGATGTGCCAGAGCATTGGCCGAGCCGCCCACTGAGCCCGGACAAAGGAATCCTCGCCACGCACGGCGTTGAAATCACAACACCACAGCAACTGGTCATACTGATCCTGCCGGACAAAGGGCAACACCTGCACGGTCAGGGCGTTACGCACATGCAGCGCGCCGGCCTTCAAATCGCTCACGCCGAGCCAGCGTTCAACATCCCCGAGAATCCGCCCTTCCGGCACCAGCAAGTGTGTGGGTGTCGAATCGCTCGCCATTGCGTCCAGCCAGCTGGCCAAACCGGTGTTCTCGTAGGCGAACAACGAAATCAGCTGCGCATCAGGCGAACGGTCGATCCCCAAGCCTTGCAGGAATGCTCGCTGGGCCTCGGGGTCCTGTTGAAACTGCCTGCGCCGTTCCAGCAACCCGCTTTCACGCAATAAACCACCCGTGCCTTTCTGGAATCCGGGAAAGAAAAAGAACTTCTGCACGTGCTTGTACTTGACCGAAGGCAAGCCGTGGCAGCCGACCACCCAATCCTCCGCGCTCAAGTAATCAAGATTCATCCACAGCGGTGGTTTTTCCCGCTCTGCCATGGCCTCCATATAGGCTGAAGGCAACTGACACGCGAATGCGGCGATCACCACATCGCCCGCTTCAGTCGGCAACCACTCGGCCGGCCACTGACGCACCTCGACGCCTTGTTGCCATTGCTGCGGGACGTGGACGTCGATTTCCGGGCACATACGCTCGAAAGCCCGCAGATCATCGACCCACAAACGCACCGCCAGCGAATGCTCGGCCACCAATTGCCGGGCCAGGCGCCAGGTCACCCCGATGTCGCCGTAGTTGTCGACCACCGTGCAAAAAATATCCCAGCGGGTTGTCATTTCAGGCATTGCAGATTCCCGTTGGCAAAAGCCGCGATTATCCGCATAAATTACCCTGCGCAGAAGAGCCGACGACGATTATTCTTCATGCGACAATCGCCATTCCCCCGCGACTCACCGCCAGGAGGCAGCCATGCCCTATCGTTCCAACCCGCGCCGCCCGTTGCCGATCCAGCTCAATGCCGTGCAACTGACCGGCAGCATCGCCCTCGGTTTGTGGCTGGGGTTCATTGCTATTACGCTGACCTGCTGGCTCGCTTCTCGCCTGTCCTTCAGCGAGCAACTGGCCCCCGTGGCCCAAGCCGTGCAGCAACTGGCCAACCCACCGGTGGTGCAACGGATTCCGGATATACCTCCACAGAGCCCTTTGTTCGAGCAATATGAAGAAAACCTGCGCAAGAACGAACAAGCCCAGCGGCTCGATCAGGCGCGTAGCAGCAACCGCAATCTGTCGAACCCCAAATGTCAGTTCTGGTTGCAACAGGACCAGACCGCCCCCAGCGAGAAAAGCCGCGCCAACGTCCTGCAATTCTGCGATTGATCAAGAACCTGACCATGCATAAGCACACTGTCCACCAACTGATTCTCGACAAGCTGCGAGTCGATCTCGACATCGCCGAGCGGGCTGCACAGACCGCTTACGAAACGGCGACCCACGAAGAAAACATCGCCGAAAACAAGTACGACACACTGGGACTCGAGGCATCGTACCTGGCCGCCGGGCAAGCCAGGCGGGTTGAAGAAATTCGCCAGTCACTGGCGCTATGCCAGGACATGACGCTGCGTGCATATGACGAACAACGGGGTATCGAGGTGGGTGCCCTGCTGGGCCTGGAGGATGAAACGGGTCGCGAGCAATGGCTGTTTCTGGCGCCGGACGCGGCTGGCCTGAAAGTCGATCTGGTGGGACAGTTGATTACCGTCATCACCCCGCGCTCACCGCTCGGCAAAAGCCTGCTGGGCAAGTTCGAAGGCGATGAGGTGGAGATTCTGGTGGCGGGCGCTCGGCAACAGTTCGCTGTCACCGAGGTCATCTAGAAAGGATTAATGGACGGGCAGTTCGACGCCGTCGAACAGCTCTTCCAGTTCCTGCTTGTTGTGGCACTGGATAGCCTTGGCCATGACTTCGCGGGTCAGGTGCGGAGCGAACTTCTCGATGAAATCGCACATGAAGCCACGCAGGAACGTGCCACGACGGAAACCGATTTTAGTGATGCTGGATTCGAACAGTTCGCTGGCATCAAGCACCACCAGATCGCTGTCCAGCTTGGTATCGACGGCCATCTTGGCCACGATACCTACGCCTAGCCCCAAACGAACGTAAGTCTTGATCACGTCAGCGTCGGCGGCGGTGAACACCACTTTGGGCGTCAAGCCACGATGACTGAAGGCTTCGTCGAGTTTCGAACGGCCGGTAAAACCGAACACGTAAGTCACGATCGGGTATTCGGCCAGGGCTTCGAGGGTCAGCTTCGACAGCTTGGTCAGCGGGTGCCCCTGAGGCACAACCACGCAGCGGTTCCAGCGATAGCACGGCATCATCACCAGGTCACCGAACAGCTCCAGTGCTTCGGTGGCGATGGCGAAATCCACGGTGCCGTCAGCGGCCATTTCGGCGATTTGCATCGGCGAGCCCTGATGCATGTGCAGGGCAACGTCCGGGTATTGCTTGATGAAGTTGCTGATCACCGGCGGCAATGCATAACGCGCCTGGGTGTGGGTGGTGGCGATCGACAGGGTGCCTTTTTTCTCGTTGGAGAATTCCTGGGCAATCTGCTTGATGCTTTCGACCTTGCGCAGGATTTCGCCGGCGGTGGTGATGATGCGCTCGCCGGCCGGGGTGACGCGGGTCAGGTGCTTGCCACTGCGGGCGAACACTTCGACGCCCAGTTCGTCTTCGAGCAGGCGGATCTGTTTGCTGATGCCCGGTTGCGAGGTGTAAAGACTTTGGGCTGTAGCGGAAACGTTGAGGTCGTGGTGCGCCACTTCCCAGATGTAGCGCAATTGTTGAAGCTTCATATGAATCCCTCAAAGCAGATAGACGCCACGGGCGATCAGCGACGGTATATAACTATATTAATGGTTTGAAGAATAAATCTAGAACTTTTTTATCAGCGTGCCACTATTCGTGCCCTAGCGATCCCCTTGGCGACGACGCTGCACCAGGGGCACCAGATAAACCGGTACCTTGGACAGCTGCAACACCCGCGCGGCGGTGCGGCCCAACGGCGTTTCCGCGCCGGCACCATGGCTGTGGCTTCCCAGGATCAACAAATCCACAGAGAGTTTCTGTGCCTGGTCGAGAATCACCTGCGACGGATCGCCCTGCAGCACCCGTACAGCCTGAATTCGCTCCAGATCCAGCTCACCCTCATCCCCCCCTTCCAGCTCGTCACGAAAGCTATCCAGTACCCGCTGCTCGATACTGGCAATGACCGTGTTCAGACCCTGGCTGTGAAATTCGTTCAACGCCTGTTCGTCGAGGTAGCTCTGAAGCACCGATTCGGCAAACAACCCCATCGGTTCCACCGCGTGCACCACATACAGGTCGGCATTGAATGTCCGAGCCAATGCCAGCGCGTGCTGCATCACCACAGGAGCGTACAGGCCGAGGTCAGTTGCATAGAGCATCGAACGAATCATATGACCTCCTCTAATGCCAACATGGCGGAGATTGATTCAGCTTAGCAGTGCCTTGGCGAGTACGACGTCTGGCGTAACACCTTGAACGGTGGGCTTAAACCTTTTGCTCGTTGCTTATGCCATGTGGCACATGGCCGGTGGGGACGACTTCTCGGGCCGATTCACAATGGCCGGCCTGATCGTCGAAAAACACGTCGGCGGCAAATGCCTCCAGGAAAGCCGACTTGGTCAGCCCACCGAGGAACAGTGATTCATCCAGGCGAATATCCCACTCGCGCAAGGTGCGGATGACTCGCTCATGGGCCGGCGCCGAGCGCGCCGTCACCAGTGCCGTGCGGATTGGGCACTCGCCATCCGGGAACTCGCGCTGCAGCAGGTTGAGGGCCGCCAGGAAGCCTTTGAACGGTCCACCACGCAAGGGCTCGCGCGCCGATTCGCGTTCGCTCGCCTGAAAAGCTTCCAGGCCACCGGCCTGGTACACGCGCTCCGACTCGTCGGAAAACAGCACCGCATCCCCGTCGAACGCGATATGCAGTTCATCGCTGGCCGCGCGACGGGCGCCTCCGGACAGAATGGTCGCCGCAGCGAACCCGGCGTCCAGAGCACTGCGCACATCCTCGGCGTGGGTCGAAAGAAACAGGTCGCAGCCAAAGGCCTTGAGGTAGGGATAAGGACTGCGCCCGCCAACAAATGCAGCGCGGGATATGGCCAGCCCATAATGATGGATCGAGTTGAACACCCGCAGGCCAGTGTCGGCACTGTTGCGCGACACCAGGATCACTTCGACGCGAGCGCGGCCCAGATGGGCATTGAGATTCAGGAGTTTTTGTACCAACGGGAATGCATCGCCGGGTTCGAGGATTTCGTCTTCGTGTTCGATCTGATATTGCCGGTAGGCCTCGACGCCACTCGACAGGTAAACCTTGTGGCTTTCACTCAGGTCGAACAACGCTCGCGACGAAATCGCCAGCACCAACTTGTCGTCAATAACCTTTGGCATCCCCTTCCCCCTTGCCTGAACCCACTCAGGTGTTGCGTCGTTCGATAAAACTCAAGCTGCGATACAAGGCCTCGATTCGCGGCATCTCACATCCCGCCGCCCTGGCTGCTGCCAGGGGTAGAGCATAAATGGCTTGCAGTTCCAGCGGACGCTTATGCAGAAAATCGTGGTACATGCTCGGCCAGTAGTCGGGCATTTTCTCGGTCACCATGAACAGTTGCGCAGCATAGCCAGGCGGCACGTCGTGACCACAGGCAGTCGCCCCCTGGACCACTTCGGCCATCAGCGCCTTGATCATTTCCCGGCTGTCCGGATCGGCCATCAAGGGCGTGGTGCTCGCCCCGAGCAACACGGAAAGACCGTTGTACGGGATATTCCAGACCAGTTTTTGCCAGCGCGCCTGATGCAGGTTCGCCATGGCCTGGGAGTCGATACCGGCGGCACGGAACAAACCGACGCCCTCTTCGACAATCGCTGCGCGCGCCGACGCCTCGGAGAGACCACTGTGGTAGCCGACGTGCACCGCACCGAGCGCCTGATGGGTAATAACACCGGGCCCCTCACGATGAACGCAGATATAGCAGAGCCCACCCAGCAAATGCAGCGAGTCGGGAAGCAATGGGCGCAGGCTGTCTTCGACGTCGAGGCCGTTTTGCAATAACAGGACCTTGGCGTTCGGTGCGGCGGCTTGCAGGATCGCCGGTGCCAGATCCGCGTTACTGGTGGTTTTGGCGCCCACCAGCAACCAGTCGCAAGGCGGCATGTCTTCTGGCGTCGAATAGGCCTGTACCGGGTTCAACGTCAACGCGCCGTGGGGCGCACTGTGGACCTTCAGCCCGCGCTCGGCCACTGCAGAAAATTCGCTGCGCAGCAGAAAATGCACATCGAAACCGGCGCGCGCCAGCATCACCCCGTAAAAACCACCGATTGCACCGGTTCCGATGATACCGATCGTCGGTTTGGCAACTGCCCCCATCATGGCAACTCCTCTGCTGTACGACTCAACGCCTGCCGTACGGCTCGATTGAGCTCGGTAGCGGTCAGGCGTGATTTCAGTGCTCCAAAGAATTCGCCGTCGCGAACGACAAACAGCGCCGGCAAGTGAAAGACCTGATATCGCTCAACCACCCCACCGTTATTTCCGGCATCGATCCAGCACAGTCGATCGACTGCCAGATCCAGGGTCGGCAATTGTTCACGGGCAAACCGGCAACTGGCACACCCCACGCTGGTGAAAATCACCAGGGACACGCCGCTCATCGCCAGCAGCCGTTGATCTGCGTCGAAATCGGTCAGCTGCGATTCGACCACTATACTGGGGGAAACAATGTCAGATGGCCGACACATGGAGTCCGTGCTCATGGGACGTTTTCTTCCTCATCCTGACGATGTACCCGTCGAATTGACGTTGCTCAAACCTGAATGTATTTCGCGGCAACAGTTGCACACTATCAGCCTCGGGGGCATGGCTTGCAATTACCACCGCGCGTGGCGTTACGGCACTGCACTGCAAGTACGCATGCCGACCGTAAATCCCGACATGCGCTACCTGGGTTATGTAGCCTGGTGTTTGCGACGCAAACACGGCTATCTGGTGGGCATAGCCTTCGTCGACGAACAGACGCTGTTCAGCGCCCGCATGGGTGAGCAGGTATGCCAGATCGAACGTTACTGTCGCCTGCACGATGCCCATGATGACCTGCAGGATATTCAAGCCCTGGCGCTCGAATGGGTCCAGGCACATGCCGACGAGTTCTCTCATGAGACGGTTCGCAAGGCATTTGCGCATCCCGTGCTGGATTAAAGCGCTGTCTGCCCATTGTCGAGCCACGGTGTAACGCGCTAAGGTTCGGCTCCCCGACGCGCTTAATTTGCTGTGCTCCGCCGCGCGGGTTCGCTGGCGGCCGGCACCCGTGACCTGACGAGTAAACGATGGCTGATTTACCGATCAACGACCTAAACGTCGC
>NZ_JBOIBY010000714.1:0-5541 GCF_050739655.1 Pseudomonas sp.
AGCCCGCTCCCACATTGGCCCGTGTTCGCATGGGCAACGCGGTCACCTGTGGGAGCGGGCTTGCCCGCGAAGAGGCCGGAACATTCAATAAAGGCTTAAGCCCTGCGAACCCGTAGGCAGCGCCACAACGCCGCCACCATCAAAACACTCACCAGCGCCCAGCCCCAGGCCTGCTGATTCTGCAAGCCTTCCCGGAACAATTGCGGCGCAATGCTGGCACCGATGATGAACGTCAGCAGCGCAATCTCCCGGCGCGGAACGCTGACCGGGCGGCACAGGTAGACCAGCGCCGGCACGATGAACGCAACGCTGGGAAAGCTGCGATAGCGCGGATCGAACACCAGTTCCAGCATGCTCACCGCAGCAGCAAACCCAACCACGGCAACCAACCAGCCAGCGCGCCGCTCCAGCGCATTGAAGACCTGCGCCCGCCATCCTGTGCGAGGGCTCAATGTCAACGCTGCGTGCACGGCCACTAACAGGTTCAGTGCTGTCAGCAATGCGACCCACAACCATTCACTGGTAAAGCGGGTGGTAACTCGGGCAAGGTCGCCCCAGATGCCGATGGAGCAGGCGGCCAATGCGCCGAACAACGGCAGGACCAAGGCGGCGCGGGTGCTGCGAACACGACCACCCAGGATCAGCGTGCCGAGGAATATCACCCCACCCACTGTCAGCCACTGAGACCAGAAAGGCACGTTCGACACGGGGCCGGCCAGGATGCCTTTGTCTTGTCGGTCCGCATCGAACAGGCCCCAGTAACCGCCAACTGCGCCTTCACTGGCGCGTTTCCATGGCTGGTCGAAGGCTTCAATCAGGTTGTAATGCCAACCTTGCTGCTCGGCCATGGCGACAAACCCACGAATGAACCTGGCTTCGTTGACTCGGCTTGGCAGGGCGGTTTCCCGTTGGCGACCTTCGCTCGGCCAGCCGGTTTCGCCGATCAACACGTCTTTGGGTGCGAACTTATTGCCGAATACCTGGCGCACTTCGGCCACGTGTTGCAGTGCGGCGTCGATGTTCGACGGATCATCTTCCCAGTAGGGCAGCAAGTGAATGGTCAGGAAATCCACGGCCGGTGCGATTTCCGGATGCTTGAGCCAAAACTCCCAGACATCGGCATAAGTGACAGGCTGCTTGACCTGACTTTTGACCTTGTTGATGAGCCTGGCCAATTGCGCACCGGTGACTTCCTTGCGCAGCAGGGCTTCGTTGCCAACGATCACGGCGGACACTACATCGGCGTTGGCGTTGGCCGAGGCGATCAGCAGGTCGACCTCTTTTTCGGTGTCCACCGGATTGCTGTTGACCCAGGCACCTATCATCAGCTTCAAGCCATGCTTGCGTGCCAGATCGGGGAGGGCTTCAAGGCCGGTCATGGAGTAGGTGCGGATGCATTCGAAACTTTTCGACAGCAGTGCAAGGTCTGCATCCATGCGTTCGGGGCGCAGGTTGAAGGGCACGTCGAACGGCGATTGGTCTTTGTCGAACGGGGTGTAGGAGGCGCATTGCAGCTTGTGCGTGGCGCTGGCGGCGTCCGGCAGGATCACCGGTTTGCCTATGCCGTACCAGAAGCCACAGAGAGCAAAAAGCCCCAGCAGGCAAGCGAAAAGATAGGCAGAAAAAGGAAAGCGCGATGTCGCGGGCATGGTCAGGCCGTCTGGGAGCAAAGCGGCGCATGTTACCTGCATTTGTCCCTTGCTTGGGGCCTCGCATAATTTTGTCATGCAAAGTTCGGGCGGAATGCCCGGTGCATGGGTAGCGCTCTGTATTCATGGCCATCTGATGTCGTTTCTCGGTGCCTTGAGGTCGCTGGCAGAGCAGGTCGCAGACAGCGTCAGGTTGATTATCGAAGGCGTCAGTACCCTCATTGGTAAATCGCGCTGATGATCGAACGAGTTTGCGGTGAGGCGTGATGGGGACGCTGTGCACCATAACAATACGTTTAAGCGACTCGGCACCCGTCGAGTGCAGCACTTTCGGGGAAGTAACGATGAAGATGCGACGACTCTTGGGCGCAGGTGCGGCTTTGGTGCTGGCGATCAGCGCTACCGTGGCCAGTGCCGCCGGCAAGGAAGTGACTCTAGGTTATGTTGACGGCTGGTCGGACAGTGTCGCCACGACCAACGTGGCCGCAGAAGTGATCAGGCAGAAACTCGGCTACGACGTGAAGCTGCAAGCCGTCGCTACCGGGATCATGTGGCAAGGCGTGGCCACCGGCAAACTCGACGCCATGCTGTCGGCCTGGCTGCCGGTGACCCACGGCGATTACTGGACGAAGAACAAGGATCAGGTCGTCGATTACGGCCCGAACTTCAAGGATGCGAAAATCGGCTTGATCGTTCCCGAGTACGTCAAGGCCAAGACCATCGAGGACTTGAAGACCGATGACAGCTTCAAGAATCGCATCGTCGGCATCGACGCCGGTTCAGGCGTGATGCTCAAGACCGATCAGGCGATCAAGGACTACGACCTGACCGGTTATCAACTCAAGGCCAGCTCCGGCGCCGGCATGATTGCCGAGTTGACCCGTGCCGAGAAGAAAAACGAATCCATCGCCGTGACCGGTTGGGTTCCGCACTGGATGTTCGCCAAGTGGAAGCTGCGCTTCCTCGAAGACCCGAAAGGCGTGTACGGCGCGGCTGAAACCGTGAACAGCATCGGCAGCAAGGGTTTGGAAGCCAAGGCGCCAGAAGTGGCCAAGTTCCTGAAAAACTTCCAGTGGGAGTCCAAGGATGAAATCGGCCAGGTCATGCTGGCGATTCAGGATGGTGCCAAACCTGAAGCGGCGGCGAAGGATTGGGTAGCCAAGCACCCGGAACGCGTTGCTGACTGGACCAAGTAACAGGCATCCCTCGCTCCCACATTAATTTAATCGTGCTGGAAATTGGCGATTCTGTCATATCGTTCTAAGACTAAGGTCGTCTGTTACCTGGCTCGCAGCCGCATAGAGTGGATACCGTTCCAACTAAATCTGTGCTGCGAGGATAAAAACAATGAACGACAGCATTTACCTCTCGATTCAAAACAGCCCGCGCTTCAAGGAGCTGGTTACCAAGAGGGAACGATTCGCCTGGATTCTCTCGGCGATCATGCTAGGGCTTTACGCAGGATTCATCCTTTTGATTGCTTACGGGCCGCATGTACTGGGGGCGAAAATCAGCCCTGAGTCATCGATTACCTGGGGCATACCGATCGGTGTCGGGCTGATTATTTCGGCCTTTATCCTGACCGGTATCTACGTGCGACGCGCCAATGGCGAGTTTGACGACCTGAACAATGCGATTCTCAAGGAGGCTCAGCAATGATCCGGCGTCTAATGGCTCTTTTGAGCATCGCAGCTTTCGCACCTGGCGCCTGGGCGGCTGACGCCCTGACCGGCGCTGTTCAGAAACAACCGCTTAATGTGTCCGCGATCGTGATGTTCGTCGCTTTCGTTGGCGCGACCCTGTGCATCACTTACTGGGCGTCCAAGCGCAACAACTCGGCAGCCGACTACTATGCAGCAGGCGGCAAGATCACCGGTTTCCAGAACGGCCTGGCGATTGCCGGCGACTATATGTCCGCGGCGTCCTTCCTGGGTATTTCCGCCCTGGTGTTCACTTCCGGCTACGATGGCCTGATCTACTCGATCGGCTTCCTGGTGGGCTGGCCGATCATTCTGTTCCTGATCGCCGAGCGCCTGCGTAACCTGGGCAAGTACACCTTTGCCGACGTAGCGTCCTACCGCTTGGGCCAGACCCAGATTCGCTCGCTGTCCGCCTGTGGTTCGCTGGTGGTAGTGGCGTTCTACCTGATCGCGCAAATGGTCGGTGCCGGCAAGTTGATCCAACTGCTGTTCGGTCTGGACTACCATGTTGCGGTGATCCTGGTCGGTATCCTGATGTGCCTTTACGTGTTGTTCGGCGGCATGCTGGCGACTACCTGGGTACAGATCATCAAGGCTGTGCTGCTGCTGTCCGGCGCCTCCTTCATGGCGCTGATGGTGATGAAACACGTCAACTTCGACTTCAACATGCTGTTCTCCGAAGCGATCAAGGTTCACCCGAAAGCCGAAGCGATCATGAGCCCTGGCGGTCTGGTGAAAGACCCGATCTCTGCATTCTCCCTGGGTCTGGCACTGATGTTTGGTACCGCTGGCCTGCCGCACATCCTGATGCGCTTCTTCACTGTGAGTGACGCGAAAGAAGCCCGTAAGAGCGTGCTGTATGCAACCGGCTTCATTGGTTACTTCTACATCCTGACTTTCATCATCGGCTTCGGCGCGATCCTGCTGGTCAGCACCAACCCCACCTTCAAAGACGCTGCTGGCGCGCTGTTGGGCGGTAACAACATGGCGGCGGTGCACCTGGCTGACGCCGTTGGTGGCAGTCTTTTCCTGGGCTTCATCTCGGCGGTGGCGTTCGCGACCATCCTGGCGGTGGTTGCCGGTTTGACCCTGGCTGGCGCTTCGGCGGTGTCTCACGACCTGTACGCCAGTGTGATCAAGAAGGGCAAGGCCAACGACAAAGATGAGATCCGCGTTTCGAAAATCACCACCATCGCTCTGGCAGTGTTGGCGATTGTCCTGGGCATCCTTTTCGAAAGCCAGAACATCGCGTTCATGGTGGGCCTGGCGTTCTCCATCGCGGCGAGCTGCAACTTCCCGGTCCTGCTGCTTTCCATGTACTGGAAAAAGCTGACCACCCGCGGTGCGATGATCGGTGGCTGGATGGGGCTGGTGAGTGCTGTGGGCTTGATGATTCTTGGCCCAACCATCTGGGTGCAGATTCTGCATCACGAGAAGGCCATCTTCCCGTATGAGTACCCAGCGCTATTCTCGATGATGATTGCCTTTATCGGTATCTGGTTCTTCTCGATCACTGACAAGTCGACTGCGGCTGAAAATGAGCGGGCGCTGTTCTTCCCGCAATTCGTTCGCTCGCAGACTGGTTTGGGGGCGAGTGGGGCGGTTTCGCACTAAGAGTAGCTAGAAGCTACAAGATATAAGCTACAAGCAAATGCCCCGGTCGAGAGATCGGGGCATTTTTTTGGGGGCAGGCTTTAGGGGAAGGCTGTTCCCGCTGACGTCTTCGCGGGCAAGCCCGCTCCCACAGTGTCTGTGCCGTACACAAAATTCATGTACGCCAGATAAACCTGTGGGAGCGGGCTTGCCCGCGAAGGCGTCAGCACATTCACTGCACGGCTCGGATCGCTGCACAAACAAAAACGGCCTCCTGCTCTTTATATAAAAGGCAGAGGCCGTTCCCGGTACAACTCAACGCGCTATCGCAAGAAAGATCTTACTTGCGGTCTTCCAGCTTGGTGATGTCACGCGACTCGTAGCCGGTGTACAGCTGGCGTGGACGGCCAATCTTGTACGGGCTGGAGAGCATTTCTTTCCAGTGGGAGATCCAGCCAACGGTCCGCGCCAAGGCGAAGATCACGGTGAACATGCTGGTTGGAATGCCGATCGCCTTGAGGATGATCCCCGAGTAGAAGTCGACGTTCGGGTACAGCGAGCGCTCGATGAAGTACGGGTCGGTCAGGGCGATCTCTTCC
>NZ_JBOIBY010000715.1:0-1962 GCF_050739655.1 Pseudomonas sp.
GCTGAAGGAAGCCGGTCTTGCTGTCGAGATCGTCGTGGTCTCCATCGGTACGGCCAAGTGTGAGGAGACCCTGCGTACGGCTTTGGCAATGGGTGCTGATCGCGCGATCTTGGTTCAAACCGAAGACTCTGTTGAGCCACTGGCCGTCGCTAAAATTCTCAAAGGCGTTTGCGACGCTGAACAGCCTGGATTGGTCTTTGTGGGCAAACAAGCAATCGATGATGACAGTAACCAGACAGGTCAGATGCTTGCCGCTTTGATGGACGCCTCTCAGGCCACCTTCGCCTCCAAAGTGACCGTAGAAGGCGATAGAGCCGTGATTACCCGGGAAGTGGACGGTGGCTCTCAGACTGTTCAGGTAACGCTGCCAGCTGTGATCACTACCGACCTGCGTCTGAATGAGCCGCGCTATGCCTCTCTTCCGAACATCATGAAGGCCAAGAAAAAGCCGCTGGAGAAAAAGACCCCAGCGGACTACGGCGTAGACACGGCGCCTCGTTTGAAAGTCTTGAAAGTTCAAGAGCCGCCAGTTCGTAAAGCGGGCATTCGTGTTTCCTCGGTGGCAGAGCTGGTTGAGAAGCTCAAAGCCGTTTCGGTCATCGGTTGAAATAGGGGTTCATAATGTCTGTTCTTATTCTTGCTGATTACACCGCTGGCGTCCTGGCAGACGACGTTGCCAAGGCTGTCGGTGCCGCTATGAAATTCCAGAAAAACGTTCACGTTCTGGTTGCTGGCCATGCTGTTGAATCCGTTGCCGCCCAAGCTGCAAAGCTTGAGGGCGTGACAAAAGTGCTGCTGGCCGACGACGCCTCCCTGGAACATCAACTCGCGGAGTCGGTCGCCGGTGTTGTCGTCAAGCTTGCCTCTCAGTACGAGGTCATTCTGGCGTCCGCCTCCACTGCAGGTAAGTCCGTTCTGCCGCGCATTGCTGCCAAGCTGGATGTGATGCAAATTTCCGAAGTGATCGAGATCATTTCGCCTGACACGTTCGCCCGGCCAATTTACGCCGGCAATGCCATTCAGTTCGTGCAGTCTTCAGATGCCAAAAAAGTTTTGACCATCCGCTCCACTGCATTTGACGCAGTAGGTGCGTCGGGTAATGCAACGATTGAAGTCGTTGCCATCTCGGCTGAAAAGGTGCCGACCACTTTCTTGAGCAACGCTCTCGCAACCAACGAGCGTCCTGGACTGGCATCTGCTCGAATCGTCGTGGCAGGTGGGCGGGCTCTGGGGTCGGCAGAGAAATTCACTGCTACGCTGGGCCCTCTCGCAGACAAGCTGGGTGCCGCCATTGGTGCTTCCCGCGCAGCGGTAGACTCGGGCTTTGCCCCGAACGACTGGCAGATCGGTCAAACCGGAAAAATCGTCGCCCCAGAGCTCTATTTCGCTTTCGGCATCTCCGGTGCGATACAGCACCTCGCGGGTATGACCGGTTCGAAAATCATTGTGGCAATCAACAAAGACGAAGAGGCTCCCATCTTCCAGGTCGCCGATTTTGGCTTGGTAGGTGATGTTTTCGAACTCGTTCCCGAACTTACTAACGCGTTGTAATACGCATACTGGAGAGCGTCATGGGTGTAAAAATTAACTTCATCAACCCGTTCGGTACCGATGCCTACAATGGCCTGATCATGGAAACCATGACTCCGTATCTGACCGGTGGGGCCGAGCTTGTAGTCACTAACACCAAGAACTGTCCTGAGAACATCGATTACTACTACAGCAAGCACCTGATCGAAGAAGCCATTTTCGAAAGTTGCATCGAAGCTGAAAAGGCAGGTTTCGACGCTGTGATCGTGGGCTGCTGCTACGACCCTGGCGTTCGCGTTGCCCGCGAGCTGGTCGATATTCCTGTGATTGGCCCGCTTGAAGCAACCATGCAGATGGCCCCGTACTACGGCCATGAATATGTGCTGGTCACCGATCACCACAAAGCCGTTCCATATCTGCGTGACATGGTTC
>NZ_JBOIBY010000716.1:0-1590 GCF_050739655.1 Pseudomonas sp.
AAGGACTTTTGCTCGTCCCAGAACGACTGGGCGGCGGCTTCGATTTCACGGGGCTGATATTGTTCGTGCATGGCTACTTTTGAACTGAATAGGGGTGGCCTAATCCTCTTCAATGCAACGCTGGACGGTGATCACGCCTATTCGGCGTTTCGGTGTCCAGTCGTGCTGGAAGTGGAGTTACAGGAAGCGCCGTAGCATACATGACCGCACTCTACCGAGGGAAACCCTGATTGCTGCCGCGCGTCTTGCCAAAACCGCTGCGAGGGCCGTTGGTCGCGGCGTTCAGCCGGTTTGTTCATGGAAGCTAAGCTCTAACTGGGGAGTAGGTCTTATCTTCCAATGAGGTGAGGGATGGTTGAGTTACAGCGAAAAGCTACGAAACCGGAGTTGTACGAAAGACTGATTGATCGTCTTGGAATGGCCCTGGAGGCGGCAAGAACCGCTGGCCGGCTGCGTGATGAACGTCCGCTGGAGCTGGAATTGCGTGGCCTGAGCCCCGCAGAGTTTGCTTTGGTCAAGGCGTACCTGGATCGCAGAGAGCGTGAAACACACGGATGCTTGTCCGAGGCAGTGAAGCAACTCGACGCACCACGCTCAGCCAAGATTATCTGGCTCAAGGACAAAATACCTGGCAGAGACGCGGTAAAGGTCCGGTCTCTACAGTTCAAGTAAAGCATCGAGCCATGCTCCAGAGTTTTTTGAAGCATAGTCCTTCCGTATTTATTGTCGCATTGCGTCAACCCACTTAGGCTTCGGGCATCTTCATGGAGATGCTCGATGCCTTTTCGTTATTTCGTGAAACAACTGCTTTTGCCGCCAGGCCTTCTGTTGCTGCTGTTGGCGCTTGCCTGGTGGCTACGCCGCTCAAGGCCCAGGTTGGCCGCCTTGTGTTTTGCCTTGGGCCTGGGTGGTTTTTGGCTGATGAGCTTGCCGATTGTCGTGCAGTGGAGCGCAGAGCTTCTTGAGCGTAATCCCCCGCTGGCATTCGATGAATGGTCGACACTGGCGCAACACGCCGACGCCATTGTGGTGCTGGGTTCGGGGCGTGAGCGGGGCGATCCGGCCTGGGGAAGCGATCAGCCGACCGGCGTGGGTCTTGAACGTCAACGCTATGCCGCACGCCTGGCGAAAGCCTCGGGCTTGCCGATTCTCACCAGTGGCGGCCTGCATTACGGTACGCCGCCCACCGAGGCCAAGCTGATGGCTGATTCATTGCGCGATGATTTCGGCGTGCCGGTGCGCTGGCAGGAAGGGCAAAGCCGCACGACCTGGGAAAATGCGCAATTGAGCGCCGAAATGCTTTTGCCCGAAGGGGTCAAGCGCGTGGTGCTTGTCACTCAGGCCTGGCACATGCCGCGAGCTGTCTGGAGTTTCCAGAAGGCCGGGTTTGAAGTGGTGCCGGCGCCGATGGGCTTTTTAGGTAGGGCGAACGGCCGGCCATTGGGCGGCTGGTTGCCGGAGTTCAAGTCGATCTGGCAGAGCGGGCAGTTGATGAATGAGGCGGTGGGGCAGGTTGGGTATTCGCTTTTTTACCGATGAAAATCAAAAGATCGCAGCCTGCGGCAGCTCCTACAAGGTGAATACAAATCC
>NZ_JBOIBY010000717.1:0-7060 GCF_050739655.1 Pseudomonas sp.
GTGCCGATGGTGGTGCTGATTTGCAATGTGTGCTCGAACAGCCGCGACGAAATGAAGTAATTGGCAATGATCAGTGAGCTCACCGCCCCCTCGGTCTGGCCTTCGGCGAGTAACTCTACGGCGCTGAAGGTGTCCGGGGTTTCGATCAACCTGATCCGGGGAAACTCTCTGCGCAGGTAATCCATGAGTGGATTGCCGCGGGCAATGGCCAGGCGCTTGTCCTGCAATTGCTCGAGGTTGGTCGGGCTGTCGGCGGCTTTGCGGGTCAGCAGGACGTAGGAATTTTCCAGAAAGGGGCGGGTAAAATTCAGCTGGGTTTGACGTTGGGCGCTGGGGAGCAATGGGGCGATCACATCGGCCTTGTTGTCCTTGATCTGTCTGATCATCTCGTCATCGCTGCGGCTGTGCTGGATGTCAAAGCGCAAGCCGGTGCGCAGCCTGATCAGCTCAAGCAAATCGGCGGTGACCCCGCGAAAGTTGCCATTGCTATCGAAAAACGTCAGCGGCGCAAAGGCTTCGTTGACGACGACACGCACTATCGGGTGGTGTGCCAGCCAGCGTTCTTCCCGTTCAGTGAGTTGCAGCTTCTGATCGGTCAGCAGAATGTCGCTACCGGCGCTCCAGCGTTTGGCGATGCTTTCTCGTTCACTGGTGGGGATGGCCCTGATCATTGTGTTGATGATGCCAAGCAGCTCGGAGTTGTTCCTGTTTACGGCAAAGCTGAAACCATAGGCTTCATGTTTACCGAAATTGGCCATCCGGATGTTGTTCAAGTACCCCTTGTTGATCATGTAGTGAGTTGAAATGGTGTCACCGAGAAACACGTCCGCCTGATCGAAAGCAACAGCGTTGATCGCATTCTGGTAGGACGGATAGGACGTGATGATCGCCTTTGGGTACAACGCCGTGACTTCCGCCAGCGGCAGATAGTGATACACCATGCTCAGGCGCAATCCGGCCAGGCCATCGGTGAGGGAACGGGTTTCCCCTTCACGGGTCACCAATACAGGTTGGTCGACGGCATAGGGTATGGACAATGCAATGCCGGCATTGCCAGCTTCGAATCCATTGGCGGTGCCAAGCAGATCGACTTCGCCGTTCTCCAGTGCAGCGATCGCGGCGCCTCGGGAATCGAAGCGCTGAACCTTGACGGGCAACCCGGTTGTTTTTTCCAGAAGACCGGCGTAATCGGCGGTAAACCCTTCATAGTCCTGGCCGCTGGTGGTCAGGTCGAAAGGGGGGTAGTCCGGGGCTGACGTCCCGAGCGTCAGTTGATTCCTGCTTTTTATCCATTGTCGCTGGGATTCATCCAGTCGAACTTCCAGTGCCCCGGCCTTCGACCGGCTGAGCAGTGTGTAGTGTTCATCGCCCGGCGCCCCGAACAACGAGGTGCTCACGCATAGACCTGCGGTCACTTGAATCAGAAAGACCTTCAAACGGCTGGGCATCCAGGTTCTCACACTAGCGCATTACGTTTTGCCATCTCGATGAGTTCAACCAGGGATTTGGCTTTGAGTTTCTGCATGAGGCGCTTTTTGTAAGATTTTCATATGTATACAATAGGTGTCTAAGCATCATCCAGAGGGCGCCATGCCTACAGCATTCAGTTATGCACGTTTCTCTAGTTCCACGCAGAAGAAGGGTTCAAGCCTTGAGCGTCAGCAGGCAATGGTTGCTAGCTGGCTTATCCGTCATCCCGAATACGCCTTGAGCGAGCTGACATTCCAAGACTTAGGCAAGAGTGGTTGGAAGGGCGACCATATTAAGGAGGGCGGTGACTTTGCGAAGCTGCTGGCCGCCGTAGATGCTGGGGTGATTCAGAAAGGCGATGCTGTGTTGGTTGAGGCGATCGACCGGGCAGGTCGGTTGGATACTCTGGATATGCTCACAAGAGTCATTGCACCAATACTGCACGCTGGCGTGTCCATCATCACCCTTGACGATAACGTTGACTACACACGTCAGAGCTTGGATGGTGGACCGATATACATCCTGCTTGGAAAGATTCAAGCGGCACGCCAATACAGTGACAACCTGAGCCGTCGTCTAACGGCCTCCTATGATTCCCGCCGTAGGCTGGCAAAGGAGGGCAAGACACCCAAACGTATTACGCCTGTATGGCTTACCTCTGAAGGTGTTGTGCTCCCAGAGATTGCTGGTCAGGTGAAACTAGCCTTTGAGTTGTACACGTCGGGACTTGGCAAAGCAGTTATTGCAAAAAGGATGCGTGAGTCTGGTATTGCTGCACTAGCCAAAACGTCTGGTCCGGGTGTTGAGGGGTGGCTTCGTAATGAGGCTGCGATAGGGCGTTGGAATGGGTCTGAGGTGTATGAACCTATCGTGGATATATCTCTGTACCACCTCGCACAGATTGAAGGCGAGAGACGCAAGACAGCACCACGGGCCAAGACAGCAGCCCATTTCTACGTTGGCTTGATCAAGTGCGGCTGCTGTGGCAACAACTTCATCATGCGCACCATCAAGGGTGTTCAGGTGTCCATGAGGTGCAGGAAGCGACAGGAACTGCAAGGTTGCGACAACAAGAAAGTGATCCCCAAGGAAATCATAGACACTGTGTATCAACGCACCTCGGTGCCTGCTGCACTGCGGGTGGTAAAACGTGATCGTACTGGCATCAACGAAAAGGCGATCATTGCCGCTGAAGCCAAACTGTTGGAAATATCCAAGCAAATGAAGGATGTGTCTTCTGCCCTTTTGACTCTTGGGTTTATTCCTGAGGTGCAGGCTCAACTCCAGCAAACCCAAGAAGCACGGGAGGCGACAGAGCGTGAGTTGGCAGTGCTCAAAGCCACTGTAGTTCCTATGGCGGGCCATTACTGGACAGACCAAGGCAAAGTGTGGGAGTTAGAAAAGAACGATCCTCAGCGTCTTTCAGCAATGCTACGTGGCGTTGGCTACAGTATTACTATTCATGCTGATGGCCGTCTCGTGTCAGACTCTGGTGCAGCATACAAGTACGGTGGTGTTGATCGTAAAACAAACAGATACAAACTGTTGGCGGGCGATAAAGTAGAGTTGGTGTTGAAGGGTTCGGATGATGATTCATATTGGGAGCCTTTCGAAGAGGTGGGCGGGGAATCTATGTGGGATGAGGCAGACTATGAAAATCTTCGTTTGCACTATGAATAACAAAAGATAGGGACGCACCATGAAAGTACTGTTGATGGTGGTTGCAATGGTAGGAATGTTAGGGAGTGGGGCTGCTATGGCAGCAGACGTAAAGCTTGATGGGAACCAGTTATTAGTAGAGTGTCAGCATTATATAAAGTTGGTGGACGGAGGCACCGTAAAAACTGATGTTCTTTTTGAAGCTGGTATGTGTGGTGGTTTTGTACAAGGAGTAGCTAATACGGTTTTCTTCTATAGTGATGAGCTTAAGAAGAATGAAAGGTTTTGCATACCCGGCACTGTAAAAAATTCCCAGCTAGTGCGCGTTGTAGTCAAATACTTGAAGGATAATCCGAAGACGTTGAATGAGGAAAGGATGTCTTTAGTGTGGCTTTCATTTATGGATGCCTATCCTTGTAAGTGAAAATCTCTGCTCAACAATAAAGCTGGGGCTTAATAATGGATGGCTCGCAAGTTACGATGGTTGTAAGTGTTGTTGGTGGTGTGGTTGGGTTGATTGCACTGACGGTGGCATGGTCGCAGATGAGAATTGCCAGTGCTAAAACTAAGCTTGATTTGTACAACAAGCGATTCAACGTATATTTAGCAGCGCTTGAGTTCCACCAATGTGCAGGTAGTGGAGATGGTATCAAAGAGAAATTCGATAAGCTGACACAAGCCTATAGGGAGTCACTGTTTCTTTTTTATGATAAAGATGGAATCCGTAAGACGCTGGAGAAGATACAGATAGCAGGCTTCGCCATCCTAACTCATCACATCGCTAAACTTGATCCGAACTCTGCTGCCGATTTGTTTAAAGAATTCCAAACTCCGGCTGGTGATGCTTACATGGGTATGGAGGAAGATATCAGAGCCTTGGAAGATCAGCTTAAAAGCTATCTCAGCTTTAATAATGTTAGGGGTTGGACATTCTTCTGATAAGAATAAAGCCCGCATCATGGCGGGCTCTTTCAATATCTATCATCAATGTTACTTTGTAAACTCTTCCAGTTCTGCTTCTGCTGCTGCAAGGTCTTTTTGCAGGTCTGCAATCTTGGCCTTTAGCCCATCAATTACACCATTCAGATTGTCAGCGTAAGCTTTCTTCTGTTGTTCAAACACTTCCTTCATGGCTTTGAAATCGGTTGGAGCTATAGTGGAGCCTGCATTGCTGACGGTTGCCTTGGGACCAGAGTGCACACCAGCAAGATCAAGCCAGCCTTTTAGGGTTTGGTAAGCAGGCTTGTGACCGCGATCCTTGCAGAATACGGTGATAGGCTTCCCGGACTGCTTATACTCGGCAATGATGGCTGCTACCTGATCGCCAGTGTATCCCTTAACCTGTTGCATCTTAACCTCTCCTGAAGCTGTTGTGTGTTGGTGGTGTGTTGGAGGTAATGCTACAACATGCCACTATGAATGTACTAGAATAATTTTCTGTAGTGCTGCTAGAAAGAAGATGACGTTTTCACACGAAATCCCATCCCCCGCGCCGCGAGAGGTGAGCACATGAGGCATGTTCTTGATTTCAGGGTGGGAAATATAAGCTGGGGTGTTCTGGTTTGAAATCTGGTGTCTGTGCTAGCGCGGCTTAACGACAAAATCCGGCCTCAGATAGAAAGCTCCAAGCGGAACCAGAAATAAGATGGCTACGCTGATGCACCCTGAATCATTGCTCGCACCAGAACGAGGGGCTACCTAGCTGCACACTAGAATTGGCCCGCAGGCCGTCTAGAACAAGGCTCACAGGCGTATCGTTCGGTGTAGAACGTACAGCAATGGCGTGTTTATTGAGGTGTTGCACCCAACGTATCTAGTTAGGCGAACGACAGGGACAGGGACACCATCAGACGGCGTACTGCTGTAGCGTTGAACTCGCTTCCTCTTGGGGTACGGATACCCTTGGTGTTGAGGCAGTCTGCTACTGACTGAAGTGTGTTCACCTTGTTGTACAGGCAGGATTCAAGGTGCAGGCGAACACTACTCTGGTACTTCGACACCTTATCCATACGGACATTATTGGCTGCTGTAATGTCGGCCACTGCACGGCCCTTGGCTTGAGCCTCAGCACGATTAATCACCTTCTGCACTGCTACAGCATCACCAGCTTCTGCACGTCTCTGGAGCGAAGCTAGGGCTTCCTTGGTGCGCGTGGCAATGAACTCACGCTCCTGCTGGGCCAGTGCGGCGAATAGATGGAGTTGGAAGGTGTTGGCCTGTGGCATTGTCGCCACCTTGAAATCTGCCTTTTCCATCAGTTGGGCAATATGTAGAACTGAACGGGACAGACGATCCAGCTTTGCCACCACCAATTGAGCGTTCTGCTCTTTGCACAGGGCCAGGGCCTTCGCACCTTCTGGACGATCCTCAAGGGCGAGCTTGCCAGATACCACATCTACAAATTCACCAATGACTTTCCAGCCGTTGGCTTGGGCTGCACGTTGGATGTAGTCGCGTTGTGCTTCCAAACCCAAACCAGAATCACCTTGGCTCTTGGTGGATACGCGGATGTATGCGACTACGTTAATCATGGCGAGTGTTCCTCAGTGTGTGGAGGCAGTTTATCAATCCAGCCATCAGTTGTCACTAGGGGAGACGAACGTCTGTGCAAATGACAAATCAACAATACTGAATATTTTGAATGTTTTGAAAGAAATCCATTGCACTTGGATTGTTTCTATGGAAGGCGGAAGGGGGCGAAAGCTGGAGTTTGGAAGTTCGAATATTTGATGGAAAATTTGTTGACAGGCTTCTAGGGTTGTGGGTTGGCCCTAAGATTTTTGGATTTCAAATCTGTTTTTTACAATTTTTCTGAAATTTGCGAGAAGCGAAAGCGGATTGCTTAGTGATAGCAGGCACCCGGATTACAGGCTATGTGGCTTCCAGCCTTCAAAACAAATGTTCACACTTGGCTGTAGGCCCTGATTTACGTGGCTTGGAAGGAATTGGCAAGGGTGTTCGCCCGAATGCTGCTGCATTCCCAGAGGTGTACTGGACGGTGTTGATTGTGACTAATATATAATATTTAGTCACGTTTTGGATGGGTTTATTGATACCGTATCGGATGTTTTAGATGTGGTTATTAGGAATTATTCTCATTGCATTTGCGTTGCATTATAAAGAGCAGCCCTCAAGGGCATAGCCCTACACGTCACGCACACTGGTAGTGTAACGAGCACACTGGTAGTGAGCAGCTACGATAGTAGCCAGTTAAGATTGTGACGAAGAACAAAACATAAAAATACTATACCAAAAGAAAAGTGTTACACCGTGTCGGCAACGACACAGACGTACATCATTAACAATGTAACTTCGACAGGAAGACCTGTCAGGGTGATTTCTCTTTCGGTGCAGAGCATCACCCTCAGACCTTGCGGTCTTGAAGATCAAGATCAAGATCAGGAGCTTTCGATTTGTGTAATTATTGTAATTAACTGATTTGTGTCATGACGATCTGCGTTAGCAGAAAGATTGTAGCTAAGAGCGGCAATGCCTTTGGAGCCTAGCCACCTCGCGAAGACGCGAAGTGTCTTATAATTCCGGCTCCATGTCAATGACTATTTATAAAAGTCAAGCATCTTTACACTTAAATTGTTGTGTTCTTCAGCATCCTGCTGGGAAGTCTGCACACTGAAAATGGCTACAACCCTTATAGAACGTGGCTTTGCGGGCAGGATACCGGAGTAAAACGTATCCCAATGACCTGTGCGAACAATGTGTTGTTGCCAACGGAAAAGCCCCACCTAGCACAGTGAAGGCCAAGCGGGGCTTGAGGGTTAGAACGGTGGTTGTTCGACTTCGTTGCCCCAAGGATTGTCGGCGCTGATTGAAAACTGACCCACCCTGCCGATTGAAAATTGACCCAGGGCGGATTGCTGATTTTGGCATCAGCAATTGTGGATAAGCTTAGCAGTCGTGTACCGATGGAAGA
>NZ_JBOIBY010000718.1:0-25479 GCF_050739655.1 Pseudomonas sp.
TGAACCGCGATGAAGACGACACATTGAACGTCTGATCACGAAACAACCGCACCGGCTTGCGCCCCTGATTCAACCAGGCTTGCCAACCGCCCTGGGGCAGCAGGTCGATTCTGTTGCCACCGGGTGGAATTTCGACCTTCAGCGAATGCTGAACATCCAGAGTGAAATTGAGCGTGACGACCGTGTCGTTTGGCAACATGACATCGCCCATATCGAAGTCACCACCTGGACCTGCGGTGTAGGTCAATGAGCCTCGGTATTGCCCTGACGACATACTCAGAGGGTTGGGGGTCCTGAGTTCATAGACGAATTCAACTGAGCTGTGATTGAACCAGGGAATATCCATAGTCGGCACCACGCCGCAGGCCCCCGCACCTTCAGGAAAGAGCCAAAAGAAATAAGCGTAATTGGTTCCGGCGAGATTGATGTCAAGACCAGTACAGGGCATCGGTGGTCTTGTCCATGGACCACGCCAACCGCCGCCGCCCAGCGGTGTCCAGGCACTAACGCCCGGCGGCCTCGCCAAGGACCAGGTACCACCGATTCCAGCGACTCGCATCTCAACAGTCTCTCGCTCTCCTGTGCGACTGTGGACGACCTGCAGTGCTCGCCAGCTCGACGGTACGCTGAAGGTTGCCCCCTGTCTGGGATCAGCATGCCCGGCCGGTATTGGCTGTGTTGATTCGAATCTCAGGCCAGGTACCCTCAGACTAAAGATGCCTAATCGCGCACAAGTTCCGGGTACATAATTTGGGCATACGCCACTTTGTGGCGTCGTGTTGATAAACCTGTTTACCAAGGGATTTGCCGGGTCAGGTACAAACTTCGCAGTTATTTCCTGTTCCACCGCGCCGACGAAGGAGGCATGCAGGCCGGCCAGCAAGCCTACCCCGAGCGTGAATGCAGCCATTTCTTTTAGCGAAAAAAGTAACTTCATCGTGGATCAACCTGAAACTTCAACATCATGAAATACCCGCCACCCTTTGCCCCAAGCGAGATCAAGGAACGATCGCCTCAAATATCATGTGCACGCTGCCGTAGTACTCACCGGGTTTGTAGCCATCGACAGGTTTGATCGCAGCGATCCCCCACGGTGTTGCTCAGTTCGTAAGCGCCACCAACCCCGGCAATACGGACTTCCAAAATAGCTTCTTCGCCGGTGTCGCGGTGTCTTACTCGCAAGGAACGCCAGTCTGACGGAGCCTTGATAAACGCCCCTGCTCTTACGTCCGCATGATTGGCCTCAATAGGACCATTGCGAGGAATTCTTCCATGAGAGCGCAGACTGAATATATTGTGAGCCTGACAAACATTCGGAAATTCCTTGCAGAACCCCGTATTGGGAGTTGTGTTCTTGAACTCATTTTTCAGCGGGTTGCCCGGCTCAGGATTGAATGTTGCGGTAATCGGCAGGACCACCGCGCCGACCTCCATTGCAGAAACAGATAACCAGCAGCCGATCAGGATCGCCTTTGTCCTGAGCCATTGAAAGGCTCTCCAAATATTCATCATCTTGGGGTCCCAACAGTAAGTAGTGTCTGTCAACTGGCGTTTTGCACGGTTTCAGTGATATCCACGAGCGTCTCCGGCGAACAACGCAAATCACCAATCATCAACACATCGTTTTCACTGCGCGCATTGCCAGGATCAAGGCGGAATTGGCAAAGCAACTGATTACCGGAACGCACCTCCAGCGTCGGCGAGCCAGCATTCATTTCCATCGAGAAGAATCCATCGACTTCACTCACGCCACGGCTGGCGTGGTTGATGATGTGATGGCCCTTGAGCGGCCTGCCCTGGGGATCGATCAGGCGGCCCAGTACGGTGACGGTTTTGCTGACGGTGATCTTGCGATACTCCACGCCACCCTTGTTCAGGTGATAGCTGGAGCGGGCGGGCTGGATGCTCGCGGCGGGCACGTGATTGCCTTCGAAATCGAAGCTTACCGAGCTGCTTTTATAGGCCGTGAGCGGCACGAAATTGCGACCTGGACGCAGGACAGCACTAGCGCCGCTCAAGTCGTCGGCGCGCAGCGCAATGCCATTGATGTCCGATTCCACGTCGATGATCATGCCGGCACCATCACGGTGGGCCTGGCTGGTCATGACCACTTTTCGCGCGCCGACAGCCACGGTGCTGTCCAGATTCAGACCGCCTGTAAGGTCATTGTTGTAGGAAGAGCGCTGGATAAAGCCGTCCCCATTGACCAGGTCCGATTGCATCGTGGCCATGGAGGACAAGCCCACGCCATAGGTGTCTGTGGTCGCCGTGGCCGAGACGCTTTGCAGCAGGTGGTCCTGTAGCGTTTTACGGTACGTCAGCGAGCCATTGTTATCGCGACCGCCGTCTCGCGCCGTGCGCGAGCCCATGCTGCCGGACAGCTGCTCACCCGGACCGCCCAAGGCGAGATTGAGGCTCACGTCGATGCCACGATCGCGGCTGGTTTCAGAGCTGAAGCTGGCGGGTCGATCGAACAGTGACAATCGCCAGTTGGCATCATTGCCAAACAGTTGAATGCGATGGCTCCAACCCAGATCCAGCCCCGTACCTTGGGTATTGCCCTGGCTGTGGGATACCCGGGCATTGACAGAGCTTTTGGTGGTCAGCCGGTGATTCACCGACAACGATGATTGACTGGTCTGGCCGACGAACACTTTGCGCTGATGCACCCGCGTGCCGTCAGGCAGGGTTTCGTAGAGTCGGCTCGTGTCGAGCCAGCTGCGGTTATGACTGGCGACAAGGCTGCCCTTTCCATAGGTGTACAAACCCTGCACGTCGAGGCCGAAACCGTAGTCTTGAGTCTGGTAGATGTTAGCGAAAAGGCTGGCATTGTTGGCCACTGTCCAGTCGACCGATGTGCCGTATTGCAAAGTGTCACGCACCTGCCGACCGCTCATGCCGAGGATCACGCGTGGGTGCAGCAGGAAATTGAACGCCGCCCCGACGGTCATATCGCCATCACTCTGCTCGTCCCAGTTGCTGAGCAACCGGGACTCACGACCGGCAAACAGGTTGTAGCGCCAGCGCTCGTCATGGTTGCGCCAATTATTGGGTTTATAGACCAGTTCCTGAGTGCTGGAGGTGATCCGGCCGTCTTCGACCAGCCGTACTTCCACCTCGTAAATGCCACCCGGCAGCAGGCGCGTATCCAGAGTCTGCAAACCGGCAGGTACGGCTTGGGTATTGATCAACAAACCGTCGCGATAGATTTCCACCGAACCCTGGCGACTGGCGGTGACGTAGATCGGATAAATCGACGGCTTCGGGTTATTGATCGCCAAGCTGTCGGAGCTGCCGTACATGACACCCAGTGCCGTATCGGGGCTTGCGCCAAATGACCGGATTTGACGATTCAACCCTTCGGTGGAGGGGGTGAAATACCCCAGGCGCAAGAAGCGCCCGTCCAGTTCGCGCTGGGTATAAAGCCCATGCACGGCGTGATAAAGCGTGTGATCCACGCCGCCCGTTCGGGACAGTTGCACGTTGGCGGTCTGGGTCCAATTGCCCAGGCTGCTGCTGGCTTGCAAACCATAACGCCCGCCCAGATCCTGGTTCTGGCCGCCGTTGAGGTTCAATTGATTTCGCACGATCAAGCCGCTGCTGCCGCCTTCGGGCAGGTTGTAGAAACGCTGCTCCTGATCGTCGCGCTCGACATTTTCCGTGAGGATGGACACCAGAGAGTTTTCAAGGCTGTAGTGCACGGCCAGTAATTGCCCGGGGCACTTGCCTTCGCAGTTGCCGAGCCTTACACCTTGCTTGAGGAATTCGGCCCAAGTGTCGCGTTCATCGGCTTTGATCCGGCTGTCACTGACATCGGTAAAGTCGACGAGGGTGATGCGGTCATCGCGACTTAACACGACCATCGCCTCACCGATAAATTGTTGATCACGTTCCACCCGTACGGCCAACGGTACATCAAAGAAATGCTCTTCGAACTCGGCCGGCAATCCTTTGGCCTGGGCCAATAAACTACGAGGGGTATGGCCACTTTCCGTTGGCGCGGCCAAGGCACTTGCACAAAAAACAAGGGCAAGCGCCGCCGCGATGGGCGTCATCGGGAACATGAAAGATTTACTCTAAAATTAAAACTTCCAGATCAGAACGGCGGGCAGAAAGTTGCCCGCCGAGCGATAGCTATCTTCAAATAAGGGCAAGCTTTATTTGAGCAGCGGCATTACGGTTTAGGGAGGGCATCGAAAATAATGGTCGGATTGGCGGTGTAGTTGCCGACTTGGGCAGGGGCCGGTTTGGCCGCGGCGGCAATCACGAGTTCAGCACGAATACCGGGTTTGGCAGCAGCTTCACTTACAACTACCTGAGGCGCAGCACTCAGCAGTACGCCATTGAAGGTGTAAGTCAGTGCAATCGTATCAGCACCATTGAACAAGGGCTGAGGACCGCCTTCAACGTAAGCAGCCACGCCTCCGTCAGTGTGTTTGACATTGTACGCCGCACGCAGAGGGCTCAGCGTGCCGCTTACTAGGTCATACGCCATTTTTTCGTCATTACCAAAGTCCGCGTCCACTGGCTGAGCGTGGAACTGCGAGCTTGGAATGGTGGCACTGATATTGATGGAGGTGCGCGCATCATTAGCAGCAAATGCCATGGAAGAACCCAGAGCGAGTATGGCCATAGGAACTGCTAATACGATTTTCTTGGACATAACTAGATACTCTCTAATAGAAATGACAAGTCGTTAAAAGTTGCGAAATAACCAGCAACAAGTTGACTACCGGTTAACTACCAAACTTTTAATCGGCGCCAATAATCTACAGACAAGAAAGAAATGTCTGTAAGAAAAAACCGCGCGGCATGTAATACAAGAAACCAAATACATACAGAATAAATATTTAGTCTTTGAAATAAATTGAGCAATACCAGAATCAAACCAAGGCACCATCCCCAGATTCAGGTCTCTCAAGCACCGTTGGTCGCCCTCCCTTGCGCCCTCTTAAGATATATCTTAAGTTGTATCTAAAGATGACGTGAGAAAAATCGAAAATGAGAGACCATCATTCCCCCCACCGCGAACATGGCGACGGCCGTGACGGCTTCGAAAAACGCCCCGGTCGCGAACGCGGCGGTCGCGGGCCGCGAGTATTTGCCCCCGGCGATCTGAAACTGCTGCTGCTCGCGCTGATCGCCGAACAGCCCTGCCACGGCTACGACCTGATTCGCCAGATTGAAAACATGTTCGACGGCGCCTACAGCCCGAGCCCCGGCGTGATTTACCCAACCCTCACGTTTCTGGAAGAGAGCGAAATGATCCAGGGCGACGCTGAAGGCGGGAAAAAACGCTACAGCGTGACCGACACCGGCCGCCAATCCCTGACCGAGCAAGCCGTCGCCCTTGAAGGCGTGCGAGTACGTATCGACGTCAGCAAACGCTCACTGCGCGGTCATGATCGCCCGCCCGAAATCCACGAAGCGGTGCACAACCTGCGTCATGCCCTGCAAATGCATCACGGCCGCTGGAGTCCGGAAGAAATCCGGCGTGTGGCCACCCTGCTCAACAACACCGCCAAAGCCATTGTCGACGGCCCTGCCGTTCAAGCTGCCCAGGAGAAAGCGAATGACTGAAGTGAATACAAACGCCATTCACCGCGTCATGCACGAGATCAAACGCCGTCGCCTGGAAGTGCTGCGCGTGGTCGACCTGACCCCGCGCATGCGCCGCATTACTTTGGGTGGGCCTGAGCTGGCAGGCTTTGTCAGCCTCGGCACCGACGATCACGTCAAACTGCTGTTCCCGCAGAACGCGGCGGAACAAGCGGCATTGGAAACATTGGTACTGGGCGCCGGCAAAAACGAAGGGCCTATGCCGGCCATGCGCGACTACACCCCGCGTCGCTATGACCTGGACACGCTGGAACTGGACATCGATTTCGTGCTGCATGGCGATGGCCCTGCCGCGACCTGGGCCGAACAGGCCAAACCCGGGCAGTTCCTGCACATCGGCGGGCCACGGGGTTCGATGATCGTGCCGGATATCTTCGACAGTTATTTGCTGATTGGCGATGAAACCGCCCTGCCCGCCATCGCCCGACGCCTTGAAGGCCTGGCGGCCAACCGTCGCGCACTGGTCATCGTGGAAGTGGAAAACGGCAAGGAACAGCAAGTGTTGCAGAGCGCTGCCCAGGTCAATGTGATCTGGGTGTTGCGCGAGGGCGGCAAGGATCATTTGCTGTCCACCGTGCGGCAGATCCAGGTGCCCACTGGCAGCCTGTACGCCTGGATCGCAACCGAGAGCAAAGTGTCGCGACAGATTCGTCGAGTGTTGCTGGATGAGCACGGGCTGGACGAACAGTTCGTCAAAGCCGTGGGCTATTGGCGATTGGACGATAGCGACGAAGCCCTGTAGGAGCTGCCGCAGGCTGCGATCTTTTGATTTTGTTGTTTAAAAAAATCAAAAGATCGCAGCCTCGTTTCACTCGACAGCTCCTACAGGGTATCGGGTGCTCGGTGAGATCTGTACGACACCAATCCGTAGGAGCGAGGCTTGCCCGCGAAGGCGATGATAAAAACGCTAAAAATGCCGCCCCTGTCCACGCCCCGCAATCCAACGATCCAACCCAATCAGCGCCAAAGAAATCACCAAAAACCCCACCAGCAATCCCCCGGCATTGATGAACACCTGTGGATAACCCAGCTTCGCGACATCAATGAACGGATAGGGATAAACCGCCAGCGCATGCCCGCGCAGCAGCGCATAACCGAAATACACCAGCGGATAAATCGCCCACAGGGCGATGTGGCGAATACGCAACCCACCTTTGGGCACACAACAAAACCAGTAAGCCAGAAACAGCACCGGCATCACGTCATGCATCAGTTCATCGGCCAGCCATTGCCAGCCTTCGGGGTGCCATAGATGGCGCAGCAACAGGTTGTACGCCAGACCAACCACGGCGATGCTCACGGCAATGCCACTGCTGACCCACGGTTGCAAAAACCAGCGACGCGCAGCCGATTCGCGGGACGTCGCCTCACAGGTCAGCACTGTCGCGACCAGCGTATTGCTCAGCACGGTGAAATAGCTGAAGAAGCTCATCAGCCCGCCCAACAGGCTGGCGCCCAAGGCCCAGCGCGAATGGAAAATCAGGTACATCTGGATGCTCAACCCTGCCCAGCCCAGGGTGGCGGCCACGGCCACAAGTCGACGGCGCACCGCAGACGGATTGAACATGCTCAGAGCGGTCGCTTGGTGCGCATCAACTTCACGTACAAGCGTTCGACTTTTTCTCGCGCCCATGGGGTTTTGCGCAGGAACGTCAGGCTCGACTTGATGCTCGGATCACTCTTGAAGCAGCGGATATCGATGCGCTCGGCCAGCCCGGACCATTCATAGTGTTCAACCAGGGCGGTGAGGATTTGCTCCAGGGTAACGCCGTGCAGCGGGTCGTTGTTCTGTTCGGTCATGCCGGGCCTTCAGCGATGTGGAAATGGGAAGCCGCGCACCTTAGCCGAGGGGATGTTCAGGTGGAAGGGCTCAGTACGTTATCTGCTAAATGTAGGCGAACGGCGCAGGACCGTTGCCTGCACTGTTACCAAATCCGAAAGGATGCATGTCAGCAAAAGCCCTTTCTCTATTTGTAACAGAACATTATCCTTGCGGCCGTTATAGCTGAAACGCTTCCGCTAATCCGCCACGCCGCTGTTTTTCCCTGTTTATCCCCAGAAAAAGATCAAGAATTTCCCTCTATGCCTGATTTACAACTTTCGCAAGATAGCGCTGTCTTTACGCCGATTGCCTGCCGAAAAGCCCTCAACTTGATAGGCGGATTGACCACGTTGGGCCTTGTCACGTGCGCGCAAGCGGCGCCAGCGTTCGATAGCGCGTCGCCCTGGATGCTGGGCGACTGGAATGGCACTCGTACAGAACTGGCGGAAAAAGGCTACGACTTCAAAGTCGATTACACCGGTGAAATGGGCAGCAATCTGCACGGCGGTTATGACCACGATCGTACGGCCCGTTACAGCGACCAATTTGCACTCGGCACGCATCTGGACTTGCAGAAGATCCTTGGCTGGAGCGACGCCGAATTTCAGCTGACCGTTACTGAACGCAGCGGTAACAACATCAGCAATGACCGCATCAACGACCCGCGTGTCGGCGGATTCACTTCGGCCCAGGAAGTCTGGGGCCGTGGCCAGACCTGGCGCCTGACGCAGATGTGGTATCAGCAGAAATTTTTCGATCAGCAGCTGGACATCAAGGTCGGCCGTTTCGGTGAAGGCGAAGACTTCAACAGCTTTCCCTGCGACTTCCAGAACCTGGCGTTCTGTGGCTCGCAGGTCGGCAACTGGGTGGGTGACATCTGGTACAACTGGCCGGTCAGCCAGTGGGCGATGCGGGTCAAATATCACCTGACGCCAGAGCTGTACGCGCAAGTCGGTGTGTATGAGCAAAACCCGTCGAACCTCGATCGCGACAACGGTTTCAAGCTCAGCGGCAGTGGCACCCAAGGCGCGATCCTGCCAGTGGAACTGGTGTGGACGCCCAAGCTCAATGGCTTACCGGGTGAATACCGTGCCGGTTACTACTACAGCAACGCTGATGCCACTGACGTCTACAAGGACAGCCACGGCCAGCCCGCCGCCCTGAGTGGCGAGGCCTATCGCAGTGCATCGAGCAAGCACGGTGTGTGGCTCGGTCTCCAGCAACAAGTCACCCGCATCGCCAGCGACAACAGCCGAGGTTTGAGCGTGTTCGCCAACGGCACGATGCACGACAAGAAGACCAACGCCATCGACAACTATGTCCAGGCCGGCATCGTCTACAAAGGCCTGTTCGACGCCCGCGCCAGGGACGACATCGGCTTTGCCATGGCCCGCGTCCACGTCAACCCGGCCTTCCGTAAAAACGCCGAGGCAACCAATCAGGCTCGCGCCGTCTTCGACTACGACGACCCGGCCTTCCTGCCACCCCAGGACACCGAATACAGCGCCGAACTCTATTACGGCGTGCACGTGACGAACTGGCTGACCGTGCGCCCCAACCTTCAATACATCCGCCATCCCGGTGGCGTGAACGAGGTCGATGACGCGTTGATCGGCGGGATCAAGATCCAGTCGTCCTTCTAACCAACGCCACAAAACCCTGTAGGAGCTGGCTTGCCAGCGATGGTCGTCAACGATAACGCGCCGAGCCTGACACCCCGCGGCGTTCTCGGGTTCTTCGCGAGCAAGCTCGCTCCTACAGGGTCTGCGTCAACCCACAGCTTTTATCTGAACCATGCCCGCGCGGGATCGTCATCTAAAGTGAACAAACGCGGGACAACTTGAAATGTCACGGAGAATCACACTATGAGCACTGATGGTGCCTTGAGTCGAAGCCGTCTGTTGCCGAGCCTGCTCGGCATTCTGCTTCTGCTAATGGGCCTGGCCATGCTGGCCGGAGGGATCAAGCTGAGCATGCTTGGTGGCTCGCTGTATTACCTGCTGGCCGGTATCGGCCTGGCGTTGACTGGCGTGCTGCTGATCGCCGCCCGCCGTGCTGCGCTGGGCCTCTACGCGCTGGTGTTGTTCGCCAGCACCGTTTGGGCGCTGTGGGAAGTCGGCCTCGACTGGTGGCAACTGGTGCCGCGCCTGGCCATGCTGTTTGCGCTGGGCATCGTCATGCTGCTGCCATGGTTTCGTCGTCCGCTGTTGCGTGATGGCGCTGCGCCGATGGGCACTGGTGCCCTGAGCGTGGCCGTGGTGCTCGCGGGCGCGACTGCGTTGGCCAGCCAGTTCACCAACCCCGGTGAAATCAAGGGTCAACTGGATCGCGACAGCGTGCCAGGCATGACCAACACCGCCCCGGCGATGCCCGACGGTGACTGGAACTCCTACGGCCGCAGCGCCCATGGTGACCGTTACTCGCCACTGGCACAGATCACCCCGCAAAACGTCAACAAGCTGGTACCAGCCTGGACCTACCGCACGGGCGATCTGCCAGGGCCGAACGACCCGGGCGAAACCACCGCCGAAAACACCCCGCTGAAAGTCAACGGCATGCTCTACGTGTGCACGCCGCACAGCCAGGTGATTGCGCTGGACCCGGACACCGGCAAGGAAATCTGGCGTTTCGATCCGAAGCTCTCCACGCAGAACGCGGCGAACTTCAAGGGCTGGGCGCACATGACCTGCCGTGGCGTGACCTATCACGATGACGCCGTCTACGCCTCCGAGCAGAGCCCGACCGGCAGCGCCAGCGCTGCACCGGCCAACGCCTGTCCGCGTCGTATCTTCCTGCCAACCGCCGACACCCGTCTGATCGCGCTGAACGCCGACACCGGCAAGATGTGCGAAGACTTCGGTGACAAAGGCCAGGTCGACCTGCGCGCCAACATCGGCGGCTTCACGGCCGGTGGGTATTACTCCACCTCGCCGCCAGCCGTCACCAAGGACCTGGTGGTGATTGGCGGTCACGTCACCGACAACGTTTCCACGGACGAACCAAGCGGCGTGATCCGTGCGTTCGACGTGCACACCGGCAAACTGGTGTGGAACTGGGACAGCGGCAACCCGGACGACACCACGCCGATTGCCGAAGGCAAGACCTACACCCGTAACTCGCCGAACATGTGGTCCATGTTCGCGGTGGATGAAAAACTCGGCATGCTGTACCTGCCGATGGGCAACCAGACCCCGGACCAATTCGGTGGCGCACGCACCCCTGAATCGGAACTGCACGCCGCCGGCCTGACCGCCCTGGACATCGCCACCGGTCAAGTGCGCTGGCACTTCCAGTTCACCCACCATGACCTGTGGGACATGGACGTGGGTGGCCAGCCAACCCTGATGGACCTGAAAACCGCTGACGGCGTGAAGCCCGCGGTCTTGGCTTCCACCAAGCAAGGCAGCATCTACGTGCTGGACCGCAGCACTGGTCAGGCCATCGTGCCGATCAATGAAGTGCCGGTGCCGCAAGGCGCGGTAGAAGGCGATCGCACTTCGCCTACCCAGCCGAAATCCGACCTGAACCTGATGCCGCCGCCGCTGCAAGAGCGCGACATGTGGGGTGTCACGCCGTTCGATCAATTGATCTGCCGGATCGACTTCAAATCCATGCGCTACGACGGCCCGTTCACGCCGCCATCGCTGCAGGGTTCGATCGTGTACCCAGGCAACTTCGGCGTGTTCGACTGGGGCGGTATCTCGGTTGACCCGGTGCGTCAGATCGCTTTCGTGAACCCGAGCTACATGGCGTTCAAATCGAAAATGATCCCGGCCGCCGAAATCGCTGCCCAAGGCCCGCGCAAGAGCGAAACCGAAGGCGTGCAGCCAAACAAAGGCGCGCCGTACGGCGTGGTCCTCGAAGCCCTGCTGTCGCCAATGGGCTTGCCTTGCCAGGCGCCAGCTTGGGGTTACGTGGCGGCGGTCGACCTGACCACTCACCAAGTCCTCTGGAAACACAAAAACGGCACCGTGCGCGACAGCTCGCCGGTTCCGATCCCGTTGAGCATGGGCGTGCCTAGCCTGGGCGGCACCTTCACCACCGCCGGTGGCGTCGGTTTCCTCAGCGGCACCCTCGACCAGTACCTGCGCGCCTACGACGTGAAGAACGGCAAGCAACTGTGGGAAGGCCGCCTGCCCGCCGGTGCGCAAACCACGCCAATGACCTACACCGGCAAGGACGGCAAGCAATACGTACTCGTCGTCGCCGGCGGCCACGGCTCGCTGGGCACCAAGCAGGGTGACTATGTGATTGCCTACAAACTGTCTGAGTAAGTTTTAGCGGCAGTAACAACAAAGGCGTCGCCTTTTTTATGGTCACTGGATTTGCCGCCCACACCACATAACTCTATGGGAGCTAGCCTGCTAGCGATTGGCCTCCACCTTCAAAGTAGATGCCGAATGTGCCGCCGTCATCGCTAGCAGGCTAGCTCCCACATTTTGATCCCGATCGGCCTGAGAAATCTGCACAGGTCCTACAGACTTGCCAGTGCCTGGGAAGGATTCCGACAAGGTCTATCGGTTGTCCCGTCGGAAGCCGAAACGATAGGCTTTTGGGGTCGCTGCAAATTCAGCGAACGGGTTTGGTCGCCCAGGTTTAGAATGGCGCACTTTTCGTGCTTGCTTCATGGCGAGCTGTGCGTGGGAGGGCCTCGGCCCTGCCGGGTTCCATTCCCTGGTCGACCAACCTGCGTACAGTTTGCCACCCAACTGCTTGGTCGCAGTCGTGGCGAACTCCCCTTGTTCGAATGGAGCTTCACCATGATCAAAGAAACCCCGAGTCCCCCCGAATCCGACGACGTTTCCCCCTACGAATCCGCCGACTCAAACAAACTCAACCAAGCCGCCGTGCGCGCCCTCGACTTCCACTTTCCATCGGGTGCCGACATCAAAGCCAGCCCGCGCTCACCCAGCACCCTGTTCACCGTGGACCCAGAGGCCACGACCGAAACCCTTGTGGTTTATCTGGTCGAGACGCTGGCCTCGGTCGATGTCATGGTCCATCACTTGGTCGACCGTCTTGACGGTGGGTCGCGCAATGCTTTGCTGGGTATTTCAAACAGCATCATGCTGGCGGAGATCACGGCGAACAGAGTGCTGGATCAAATCGATCCGACTGAGTAGACGCCCGTACTGTGGGAGCGGGCTTGCTCGCGAATGCGGTCTTTCATTCAACATCATTGTCGACTGCCAGGCCCTCTTCGCGAGCAAGTCGAATCGTCGCACCGCCGCTCCCACAATTGACCGCGTATAGCCACGGTTCAGCTAACCTGAATCCCTGCTGAACATTCCTTCGAATTCCCCATTAACCCCAAAGCCTCATTGAAACCACCACCAACCTGCCCCATCTAAGACCCATACCCATTGCGCAGGTGCCCCCATGAGCGACCAGCAAGAATTCCCTGAAGACCCGAGCGAATACGCCGATCCGGAAAACGCCCCGCACCGTTCCACCAGCAAAGGCCTTGCCTTACCCGACCAGAACCTGCCGGACAAGGTCTACATCATTCCGATCCATAACCGACCGTTCTTCCCGGCGCAGGTGCTGCCGGTCATCGTCAATGAAGAGCCGTGGGCCGAGACCCTCGACCTGGTCGCCAAGTCCGAACATCATTCCCTGGCCCTGTTCTACATGGACACGCCCCAGGAAGACCCGCGCCACTTCGACACCTCGGCCCTGCCGCTGTATGGCACGCTGGTCAAGGTGCACCACGCCAGCCGCGAAAACGGCAAGCTGCAATTCGTTGCCCAGGGCCTGACCCGCGTACGACTCAAGACCTGGCTCAAGCACCACCGCCCACCCTATCTGGTGGAAGTCGAATACCCGCACCAGCCCAGCGAGCCGACCGATGAGGTCAAGGCCTACGGTATGGCGCTGATCAATGCGATCAAGGAACTGCTGCCGCTCAACCCGCTGTACAGCGAAGAGCTGAAGAACTACCTCAATCGCTTCAGCCCTAATGACCCATCGCCGCTGACCGACTTCGCCGCCGCGCTCACCTCGGCAACCGGCAATGAGCTGCAGGAAGTGCTGGACTGTGTGCCGATGCTCAAGCGCATGGAAAAAGTCCTGCCGATGCTGCGCAAGGAAGTCGAAGTCGCGCGACTGCAGAAAGAGATTTCCGCCGAAGTTAACCGCAAGATCGGCGAACATCAGCGCGAGTTCTTCCTCAAGGAGCAGCTCAAGGTCATCCAGCAGGAGCTGGGATTGACCAAGGACGACCGCAGCGCCGACCTCGAACAGTTCGAACAGCGGCTGGTGGGCAAAGTCCTGCCCGCGCAAGTGCAAAAACGCCTTGAAGAGGAAATGAACAAGCTGTCGATCCTCGAAACCGGCTCGCCAGAGTACGCGGTGACCCGCAATTACATCGACTGGGCGACCTCGGTGCCGTGGGGCGTGTATGGCGAGGACAAACTCGACCTCAAGCACGCGCGCAAGGTGCTGGATAAACATCACGCGGGCCTGGACGACATCAAGGACCGCATCCTCGAATTCCTCGCGGTCGGCGCCTATAAAGGCGAGATCAGCGGCTCCATCGTCTTGCTGGTGGGCCCACCGGGCGTGGGCAAGACCAGCGTCGGCAAGTCCATCGCCGAATCCCTGGGTCGACCGTTCTACCGCTTCAGTCTTGGCGGCATGCGCGACGAGGCCGAGATCAAGGGCCACCGCCGCACCTACATCGGCGCGCAGCCGGGCAAACTGGTGCAGGCGTTGAAAGACGTCGAAGTGATGAACCCGGTGATCATGCTCGACGAAATCGACAAGATGGGCCAAAGCTACCAAGGCGATCCAGCCTCGGCGCTGCTGGAAACCCTCGATCCGGAGCAGAACGTCGAGTTCCTCGATCACTATCTCGATCTGCGCATGGACCTGTCGAAAGTGCTGTTTGTCTGCACCGCCAACACACTGGATTCGATCCCCGGCCCGCTGTTGGACCGAATGGAAGTGATTCGTCTGTCGGGTTATATCACCGAAGAAAAAGTCGCCATCGCCAAGCGCCACCTGTGGCCCAAGCTGCTGGAAAAAGCCGGGGTGTCCAAAGGCAGTCTGAGCATCAGCGACAGCGCGTTGAAGGCATTGATCGACGGCTACGCCCGTGAAGCCGGTGTGCGGCAACTGGAAAAACAGCTGGGCAAACTGGTGCGCAAGGCCGTGATGAAGCTGATCGACGAGCCCCAGGCGGTGATCAAGCTCGGCCCCAAAGACCTCGAAGCCTCGCTTGGCCATCCCGTGTTTCGCAATGAACAAGTATTGTCGGGCACAGGCGTCATCACTGGCCTGGCCTGGACCAGCATGGGCGGCGCGACCCTGCCGATCGAAGCGACGCGCATTCACACCCTCAACCGCGGATTCAAGCTCACCGGGCAATTGGGTGATGTGATGAAGGAATCCGCAGAAATCGCCTACAGCTACGTCAGCTCCCATCTGAAGTTGTTTGGTGGTGATCCGAAATTCTTTGATGAAGCCTTCGTGCACCTGCACGTGCCGGAAGGCGCCACGCCCAAGGACGGCCCGAGCGCCGGCGTGACCATGGCCAGCGCCCTGCTCTCGCTGGCGCGAAACCAGCCGCCGAAAAAAGGCGTGGCCATGACCGGCGAACTGACGTTGACCGGGCATGTGCTGCCGATTGGCGGGGTGCGTGAAAAGGTGATTGCGGCGCGGCGGCAGAAGATTTTCGAGCTGATCTTGCCTGAGGCCAATCGCGGTAATTTCGAGGAACTGCCGGAGTACCTGAAGGAAGGCATTACCGCGCACTTTGCCAAGCGGTTTGCGGATGTGGCGAAGGTGCTTTTCTGACAGTCATGTAGCGCCTGCACTGGCGCTATCGCTGGCAAGCCAGCTCCCACAGGTTTTTGGGGTGTTACGCAGATTGCATTCACAACAAAAATCCCTGTGGGAGCGGGCTTGCCCGCGAAGGCGGCATCCCTGACACCACCCTCCTTGGCTGCTGTCTGCACCGACGCCATCGCTGGCAAGCCAGCTCCCACAGGTTTTTGTGGTGTTACGCAGATTGCATTCACAACGAAAGTCCCTGTGGGAGCGGGCTTGCCCGCGAAGGCGTCGGACCTGACACCCCATCTTCCGGTTGCTGTCACAATTTGTCTCATCTCGGTTATGCTCGCCGTTCGTCGTGAACGCCGGAGCCACTGATCTCATGTCCCCCACTCGCCTGTTTGTCCCCCTCGCCCTCGTGCTGCTGGCCGGATGCGCCACGCAACCGAAACACAACGTGACTGTGGAAAAACAAAGCGAATGCCCGGTGCAACTCAGCAACGGGCAAAACCTGATCCTGACCCTGCCGAGCAACCCGACCACGGGCTATCGCTGGTCGATCCAGGACTCGGCCGGTGGTGTTTTGCACGCCTTGGGGCCCGAGGTTTATCGCAACCCCGAAGACGCCGGTATCGTCGGCGCGGCTGGCGTATCGACCTGGCGTTTTCAGGCTTTTGCCTCAGGCACCGGACGTTTGCGCCTGACCTCGCAACAACCCTGGGCGCCGGAAGTGCTGCCGGTGGACTCCTTCGACTGCGCGATCTCGGTTAACTGACCGTGGGCTGGCTGATTCTGGCGCTGATGGGCGCGGTGACGTTCCTGTATGGCCTGAGTGTGCACGCCGCGCTGCTCTGCCTGCTGGTCAAGCCACTGCCCGTGTTGGCCCTGCTCGGCTGGCTGCACGACGCGCCTCCCGGGGACTATCGGCGCTGGATCAGCCTGGGTCTGATTTTCTCCCTGGTTGGCGATGTGCTGCTGGCATTGCCGTGGGATATGTTCGTGTTTGGCCTGGGCGCGTTCCTGATTGCGCACCTGGCTTATCTGAAAGCTTATCTGAGCGATTGTCGGCAGTTGGCGTTGGTGCCGCTGATCATCGCCCTCACTGTGGGTGTCGTGCTGCTGGGGATTCTGATTTCCCATGGGCTGGGGCCATTGCTGATCCCGGTGATCGTCTATGGCCTGGCCATCAGTGCCATGCTCTGGCGTGCGTTGGCCCGGCTCGGTACTGATGTGCCCAAACGCTCGGCGCTGCTGGCGGCGGCGGGTGCCGTGGCATTCGTGTTCTCGGACAGCGTGATTGGTATCAGCCGGTTTGTGGCACCGTTCGATGCCGCGCCCTATGTGATCATCCTCAGTTATTGGCTGGGGCAATGGGGGATCACGGCCTCGGCGTTCGATCAAAAAAGGCGCTGAGCATAGATCGTTCCCACGCTCCGCGTGGGAATGCCGCCCGGGACGCTCCGCGTTCCTTCGTGTCAAAAAACGGTTTATCAGACAACCCGCGCATCCGCGCCCCAACTTGGCTAAAATGCCGGCCTTTTCATCGACACCGCCGGAACCGCCGTGAGCAAAGAATCCGATCGCCTTTTCGCCCAGCCTTTGGCCCAGGTGCCCGACTTCGCCTTTAACGAGGACGTGGTGCGGGTGTTCCCGGACATGATCAAGCGCTCGGTGCCGGGCTATCCGACCATCGTGGAAAACCTCGGCGTGCTCGCCGCGCAGTTCGCCCAGCGGGGCAGCGTGCTCTATGACCTCGGCGCATCCCTGGGTGCAGTGACCCAGGCCCTACGCCGGCATGTGCGCACCGACGGTTGCCGCGTGATCGCTGTGGATAACTCCACGGCCATGGTCGAGCGCTGCCGTGAATACCTGAACGGTCAGGACTCGATGTTCCAGGAATTGCTTCCGGTGGAAGTGATCGAAGGCGACATCCTCGCCCTCGATTTCCAGCCGGCCTCGGTGGTGGCGCTAAACTTCACCCTGCAATTCATCGCCCCGCCGCAGCGCACCGAATTGCTCTCGCGCATCCGTCAGTCACTGCTGCCCGGCGGCGCGTTGATCCTCTCGGAAAAACTGCGATTTGAAGACGAGCAGGAACACGCATTGCTCACCGACCTGCACATCGCCTTCAAACGCGCCAACGGCTACAGCGAACTCGAAATCGCTCAGAAGCGCAGCGCCATCGAAAACGTCATGAAGCCCGACAGCCTCGAAGAACACCGCGAACGCCTGTTGGCGGCCGGTTTCTCGAAAGTCGTGCCGTGGTTCCAGTGTCTTAACTTTGCCTCGTTGATTGCCTTGCCATGATTGATCTGTCCTCCCTCGCCCGCCGCCTGGCCGGCACGCCGCTGGCCGATTGGGCCAACACCCTGCAGGCGCAACTCGACAAGAAGATGGAGAAGGGTCACGGCGACCTGGAACGCTGGCAAAGCGCTCTCGATGCGCTGCCGAAGATCCAGCCGAGCGAAGTCGATTTGTTGAACGGCTTGAAGCTGGACACCGATTGCGACGACGCCACCCGCGCGCAAATGCGCACCGCCCTGATGGGCCTGTCGCCATGGCGCAAAGGGCCGTTCGATTTGTTCGGCGTGCACGTCGACACCGAATGGCGCTCGGACTGGAAGTGGTCGCGGGTATCAAAGCACCTGGATCTGAAAGGCAAACGCATCCTCGATGTCGGCTGCGGCAATGGCTACTACATGTGGCGCATGCTCGGCGCCGGTGCCGACAGCGTGATCGGCGTCGATCCGAACTGGCTGTTCTTCTGCCAATTCCAGGCGGTGCAGCGCTACTTGTCCGAGCCGAACGCCTGGCACCTGCCTTTCCCCTTCGAAGACCTGCCGCCGAACCTGGAAGGTTTCGATACGGTGTTTTCCATGGGCGTGTTCTACCACCGCCGCTCGCCGATCGAGCATCTGCTGGCGCTGAAGGATTGCCTGGTCAAGGGCGGCGAACTGGTGCTGGAAACCCTGGTGGTCGAGGGGGACAAACATCAAGTGCTGGTGCCGGAAGACCGCTATGCACAGATGCGTAACGTGTGGTTCCTGCCGTCGGTGCCGGCGCTGGAACTGTGGCTGCGCCGTGCCGGGTTCACCGATGTGAAGTGCGTGGATGTGAGCACCACGACGGTCGAGGAACAGCGCGGGACGGAGTGGATGAAATATCAGTCGCTGAGCGATTTCCTCGATCCAGAGGATCACAGCAAGACCATCGAAGGTCTTCCAGCGCCGATGCGGGCGGTAATAGTCGCCAAAAAGTAATCCAATCCCCCAAACACCGATTAACCCTGTGGGAGCTGGCTTGCCAGCGATGATGGCTTAACATTCAACATTTATGTTGCCTGACACACCGCTATCGCTGGCAAGCCAGCTCCCACAGGGGTTCAGAGTCAGGTTCAGATTTCAGTGATCAGTCAGTAGGCTTGGCTCGCCGAGCCTTGAAGAACGCACTCAAGACCGCCCCACACTCCTCCGCCAACACCCCACCCTCATACAACACCCGATGATTCAAAAAGCCCTGGGTAAAAAACTGTCCCTGGCTCTGCACAATCCCTGCTTTGGGTTCCAGTGCGCCATACACCACCCGCGCAATCCGCGAATGCACGATCAAGCCTGCGCACATGCTGCACGGCTCCAGCGTCACGTACAGCGTGCTGCCCGGCAGGCGATAGTTGCTCACGGCCTGCGCGGCAGCGCGGATGGCGACCATCTCGGCATGGGCGCTGGGATCGCTGCCGCTGATCGGGCAGTTGAAGCCGCGACCGATGATCTCACCGTCCTGCACCAGCACCGCGCCCACCGGCACTTCACCCAAGGCCGCGCCTTGGGCTGCCAAGGCGAGGGCTTCGCGCATGAAGTCACGGTCGCGGCTGCGGTCGATGATGGCGGCGGGACGTATCTGACGCATCACGCCACCTCGATGGCGGCCATCAGGCCGGTTTCCATGTGGTCGATCACATGGCAATGGAACATCCACACACCCGGGTTATCCGCCACCAGCGCCACTTGCGCACGCTCGTTCTTGCCCAGCAGATAGGTGTCGGTGAAATACGGAATGACCTTGTGCCGGTTCGAGGCGATAACCTTGAAACTCATACCGTGCAGGTGAATCGGGTGCTGGTACTGGGTCATGTTCTTCAATTCGAAAATGTAGCTCTTGCCCTTTTCGAGCTTGGCAATCGGGCGATCAGCGCAGGTCTTGTCGGTGATGTCCCAGGCCTTGCCGTTGATCTGCCAGAGGCTTGGCGGCTTGCCATTGTCGACGTTGACCGACACCGAGCCCACCCATTCGAAATTGAAGTTGAGTTTTTCGGCATTGGCCAGGTCGGGTTCGGCGACCGGGTTCGCAGGCAGTGCGGGAGGCCATTGGGTCGGCGCATCGGTGTTGGCCACAGAGCGCAAGGTGCCCAGACGCACCGGACCATTGCGCAAAGCCAACTCCTCACCCGCCGCGGGAGCCTTGATCGCCAGGCAAATACGCATGCCAGGGCCGAGCCAGTATTCCTTGCCGAGCGGGCGCGGCTCGATCGGGTTGCCATCGAGCGCGTAGATCTGCGCTTCGACACCGGGAATGTTCAGGCGATAGGTCAGGGTGTTATCGAGGTTGAGCAGGCGCACGCGGGTAATTTGTCCGGCTGGCAAGTCGATCACCGCCTGCGAAACACCATTGATGGTCGACAATCGCCCCGCCGTACCGCCACGGGCCGCTTCACGGGGAATGCTGAACTCGACAAAATTGCCTTCTTCATCGACATGCCAACTCTTGAGGCTCAAGGTCTTTTCGTATTTGAAACCGGTGGGTTCACGCTCTTCGATGATCAGTGGCCCGACCAACCCGCGACCGAGCTCTTCGCTACTGTTCACATGCGGGTGATACCAATAGCTGCCGGCATCCGGCACGCGGAATTTGTAATCGAAGTACTCGCCCGGCAACACCGGCAACTGCGATACATAGGGCACGCCGTCCATCTCCAGCGGCAGGCGGATGCCGTGCCAGTGAATGGTGGTCGCAACCGGCAGGTGGTTGATGAAGCGCACTCGCAGCCAGTCGCCCTGTCGCACCCGCAACTCGGTGCCCGGAGCCGACGGGCCGAACGCCCAGGCTTGAGTCTTGTGCCCGGCCACCAGCTCGACGTCCAGCGGCGCGGCAATCAGTTCGTAGTCGTGGCCCGCGTCAGCATCGGCCATCTTGCCCAGCCAGTAACGCGACGCGCCACCGGCCCCCACGCCAACGACAACAAGACCGGCCAGACCACCGAGTATTTGGCGACGGGTAAACGACATGAACTCAACTACCTCACGTATCAGCGACAGGCCTGGGCCTGGAAAAGGCGAATACGATACACCTGCAACTGCGAAACAGTAAGGGCGGCGCGGCGGATGGACGCAGCGGACACAAGACGGCTGCCGAGCATATCGGATGAAAACCGGTCGATGGCATAACTATGTATTGCACATGCCTTGGACGAGCGGGCCATGCTCACGGCCCATTTCTCAAGGATTGAGCCCATGACCCCGAACGAAACACGCCCCTTGCCCAATGCCGCCGACAAGGCTGCGTTGCAGGCTATCGCCACCCGCGTCATTCAGACTTGCCCCAGCCTGCAAGACACCGCTCACGAGGTCGCCAGCGATCTATTGAAAAAGTACGGCATCACCGGGCTCGATCCGGACAAGGTGTATTTCCACCGCTTCGACGCCGCCCAGAGCAGTTCGAAAGCCTTCACCGGCTGGGAGCATGCCAACGCCACACCCACGACTTCCATGACCCTGACACAACTGGTGATCCAACGCTTTCGCGCCGCCGACCAGGACAACGCCGATTTGCTCGACGTGTACGCCGGTTTCTACAGCGCGGGCCCAGCCACCCGCCTGTTCAACGAAACCAATGAAGTGAAACTGCATGGCAACGAGGTACTGGAAGACTTCTGGAACATCAACTTCAGCTCGTTATACCTCCAGCGCCTCACCACGTTCTGGAAGGATTCCGGCAGTGACTTCCGCACGTTGGCCAAATGCAACTTCCTCATCCAGGCCGTACAAGCACGGGACAAACGGCAGCTAAGCGACGCTGACTTTCAGTTCGTCACTCAGGAGGTCATGGGGTCGATCACCTGGCCTGTCAGCCTGGAATTTCTGCAAGCCCATCAACCCGGCTCCGACAAGGTTAGAACCCTGGATTTCGCTGGCTACGTTGCCAACAACATTCTTCGATTTGTCGCGCCCAAAGGCCGACAGATTGTTTATCTGCCCGGTGACAAAGAACCCTTCCAGGTACTGGAAACCCTCTCCGACATGCACTATTGGATAGTGCAGCGCATGAATGAGGAAGCTGAGCGCCAGAAATTCATGACACATTTCTCGCTGAGCGACCGACAGAAAATAGCCGACAACATCACCGACCTCATGAACCACCTGGTTATGGGTTGGAGCTACGACCATCATCTGATCAATCAAAAGAATAAAGCCATTGGCGACGACGCCTTCACCTGGTTGCGAGACTCGACCAAAGACGCAATGTTTGCCGAGGCCGAACTCTCGCTGACCTCCAATGGCGATTTGCGCAAAAAACTCTGGATCGGCTATCTCAGTGCGGGTGTGAAAGTGTTTGGCCCGATGTCGGTTGTCGGCTGGCCAGTTGCGCTGCCCCTCGTGGGAGCCAGTATTGCCAGCATGGGATTGAACATCGATCAGGCGGTCAATGGCAAAACCGCCAAAGAGCGCAAGGCTGGCGTCCTCGGCGCTGTGTTAAGCGGTATTGATGTGCTGTTCAACCTGCTGGTATTGAAAGGCCCGGGTTCTTTGCAAGAGGTTGGGCCGGAAATCGACGCGGCCGAAGCACAAGAAATGGCCGAGCTGAAGGAAAAAACGCTACCGACGGAAATCCCGGAACCAGCGCCAAACGGAACCACTGCTCAAGTACAGCCCAAGCCTTCAGCACAGGTGCCAGACGCTTTCAAAATCGAGGTGTCCCTCAACGAGAACACACTGGTCCGTGAACCGGGCAAGTTTCAAGGCACTTACCGACTCGCATCCAACCCTTCGACTGCAATCAAGCTCAACGGCAATGCCTATTACGTGCGCTTCGAAAGCCAGCTCAATGGCCGTAGTACCTGGGCCATTATCGATCCAGCCAATCCCGATGGGTTCTCCGGTTCGATACCTGTGCGCCTGAACGCATCAGGCAAGTGGGAAATCATTCCGCGATTGGGGTTGAGAGGCGGCATGAACCTGCCGACAGTTGCGGGCACTGGCACGACCACCGAACCTGCACCAGAGGAATGGGCGCGAACGCCGGGCATTCATGTGCCTGTGCTCGAAGACCCTGAAATGAGGGCCTGGGCACTGGGTGGCCCCGATCTGCGGGCGCAGTACACAAGGCTTTCGTCAGTCGCTTCAATCGAGGCAGGTACTGCACCGGTACATCCTGTCGACGAACTGACCGAGTCGTTGAGCGAGTTTGATCTCGCCCAGGAAGATGCTCGTAACAACCTCATCAGCGACGCGAAAGCGTATTACCGGCTCAACCCGCCAGAACCTCGCCCACCCGTCACTTCCACGCTGCGGCTTGAAACATCCTCCGATCTGCTCGAAAGCGTATTTGCAGAAAAAAGAGGCCTGATTGTCGGTGAAAGCCAGGGCAGTATCGGTAGCAAACAGTTCCTGATCGAAAACATGCCGGCCCTCGCCCAGCGCGGCGTGAAGACCCTGTATTTGCAGGAACTACTGGCCAACGTCAATCAGCTCGATCTGGACACCTTCGCACGAACCGGCGAAATGACAGAGGAGCTGGAGAACTACCTGAGAAATCTCGACTTCAAGGCCGGCAACGATCCCGCTGGCAGGTTCGATCTGCTGAACCTGGTAAAAGCTTCCAATGCCCAGCGTATCCGGGTCCAGGCCATCGACATGTCCACGACCTACAACATCAGTAAAGACGCCGCCTGGCAAACGGATTACCAGATGGCGAGGAGTTTTTTCGCCAGTCAGGTCATTCAGTTCAATGAAGAAGCCAAAAGCACGTCCAATTGGGTTGCACTGGTCAGCCAGGAGAACATGGCAACGTTCAGGGGCTATCAGGGCATCAGTGAACAGACCGGCGCCGCAAGCCTGCGTATCGATGACGTCGTACCGGGTCAGGCAAGCCCCATCGGCTCCGATCCCGGTTTGCCGGTGGAGTATGCAGATCACCCGGACTCCCCGGTCTACAAGGCTTGGCCCGAGGCCAGCTCTGACGAAGTGCAGGACTTGATTCAGGGCGACTGGCGCTTGCAGGTTGAAACCCCGTGGGCATACAGAAGCCCGCAGGATTTAAGGGCGCTATTGCCCGAGCCGGGCATGTTCACCATACAGCGCTACAGAAGCAGCGTCCTGGTGGTTTATCGCAACGCCAATAATCGAATGGCTGACAGCGTCATCCGGTTGACACCGGCTGGCAGAATCAATCTGGAGACTCCGCTTCAACCCGCCTACGATTCCATGACGGTGGACAGCTTCGAAGAACTGAAACAGGCCCTGATTGCAAAAGGGATGCGGCCTATGGGCTGGCCCGCAGAAATTGATTCGTCCCTGGCAGGCACTTCGCAACATTCCGAACTACCGACCCATTGGCAGGCCAATGAACTGCTTGAAGATCGAACACCGGTCACCACGCCCGGAAAAGATCAGGGCATTTATCGACTCAATTCCAACCCTTCAACCGCGATTCTGCTGGATGACTTGCCGTTTTACGTGCGCTATGAAGCCGATATCAACGGACAAGGAACCTGGGCCATCATCGATCCGGAACATCCAAACGCGTTTTCAGGATCGCTCCCCGTTCGCCTCAATGCCGAAGGTGAATGGGAACTGACACCCCGAGCCGGACTCAAGGGCGGCGGCAACAGGCATCCAGGGAAGTTGCGAACGCCGGCGCGAGTGCCAACGCCGGGGAATTCCCGAACGCCGACTCCAGAACCAACGCCGGCCACTGCGCGTATCCCATCCACCCAATACGATGCAACTGTCCGTTTAAGAAATCTCGCGCTAGGCGTTAGAGAAACCCATATCAAGCTCGTCCGCCAGCCAAACGGTATGCTTTGGGGGATGTCCAATTACGAAATACACGTCGCCGAGAAGCGCGCCAAACTGACAATAGATGCCCTTTTGTTTACAGGCCGAGAAGGTTTGTTCGAGACCCTGCCCGCACGCCCGGGTATTCCCGTGGTGACGCCAACCACTAAGGCCACAGAGCTGATTGAAAAGGTATTCGACGTTGCACCAGGCCTGGTGATCGGTGAAAGCCAGGATCGCATTGCCAGCATGCAGTTTCTCTTCGAGAACATGCCGGCGCTGGCTGCCCGGGAAGTCAAAACACTGTACTTCCATCGTTTGCTCAACGACTTCAACCAAGCGGATCTCAATCTGTTTTTCACCACAGGGGAAATGTCCGACGACCTTGAGGCTTCACTGCGACAACTGCAAAGCGATCCTTCGGGGCAATTCACGCCTCTTGAAGTGATCAAGGCTGCCCAGCGCAACGGTATTCGGGTCCAGGCAACGGACTGTCTGGCGAGCTATCGCTTTCCCTATGGAGAAACTACCGACGTACAGGAACAGATCATAAAAACCTACCTCACCCACACCATCATGCAGAGCGACCAGGCACTCAACGGCGCCGGAAAATGGGTAGTGCTGACAGACCATAGAAACATCAACACCTTCCGTGGCGTTTCCGGCATCAGCGAACTGCAAAACGGTATCGGCTTGCGCGTGGAAGAAGTGCTGCCTGAGCAAAAGCTGCTGATCGAAACCGACCGAGGGATCGAAGTAGGCCGCGGGTTTAGCAACAACCCGGGACACATGGCTGGAGATTCCGCCACCCTGTACGCCGACCTGAATATCCGGATGCCCCTGCCGCCGTTCACAAGGACACCGCAGGAACTGGAACGACTGTTGTTTCGTGTAAGCATGTTCACCTTCGAGCATGCCAATGAGCAATGGACGCTGATACATCACAGCCGCAATGGGCCCATTGTGCGAACGCTGGTCGAGCGTACGGCAGATGGCCAATACCTGATTGATCGACCGGCCTGGACCGAGGTGCATCAAGTGCGATATGCCAGCATCGTGGAGATGTCTGCAGCACTCAGCCGTATGGGCATGGATCTTCAGGGGCGCTTGGCGTTGTGACTCTGCGCTACGTCAAGATTCCCTGAAACGCAGAAGCCCCGGGTCTCACGACCCGGGGCTTCTGTTTGCCTCTACCGTATTGAGCCGGTATTCACC
>NZ_JBOIBY010000719.1:0-1911 GCF_050739655.1 Pseudomonas sp.
AAAGATCGCAGCCTGCGGCAGCTCCTACACAGGGATTTGCGTCAATCCGGAATTCGCTGTCGATTTTCCGGTGGAGGCGTTGCGCCACGCACCTTAAGCTCAACCCATGAACCTACAAAGCACGCTACTTCCGCCCCACGCCGAGATGGTTCGCGCCATGCTCGAACGAGACACCGCCTACGAGGGGGTGTTCTTTACCGCGGTCAAGACCACCGGGATCTTCTGTCGACCCAGTTGCACGGCGCGCAAACCCAAGCCGGAGAACGTCGAGTTCTTCGCCCACGCCGACGAATGCCTGACGGCGGGCTACCGCGCCTGCCTGCGGTGCAAGCCGCTGGACGCCGCGGCCATCGCGCCGCCCTGGGTGCAAACACTGCTCAAGTCTGTGGAGGCCGATCCAGAGCAGCGCTGGACCGACGCTCAATTGCTGGCCAAGGGCATCGAGCCGCTAAAGCTGCGACGCTGGTTCAAACAGCATTTCGGCATGACCTTTCATGCCTGGCTACGCACCCGGCGCCTGGGCATGGCACTGGGTGGCATCAAGCAAGGCGATTCCATCGACAGCGCGGCGTTCGACTCTGGTTACGAATCCCTGAGCGGGTTTCGCGATGCCTTTCAAAAGTCCTTTCACATCACGCCGGGTCGTGCTGCCAACAGCGAGCCCTTATTATTTACCCGCCTGACCACACCGCTGGGGCCGATGATCGCCATGGCCGAGCGACGCGGGCTGGTATTGCTGGAGTTTCTGGATCGCCCGGCGTTGACCCGGGAAGTCGAAGAACTGCAAAACCGGTATGACTATGCCGTGGCGCCGGGACACAACGCCCATTTGCAGCAAATCGAACAGGAGTTGGTGCAATATTTCGCCGGCCAATTGACTGAGTTCAAGGTGGCGCTGCACCTGCCCGGCAGCGAATTCGTCCGGCAGGTCTGGGCCGAACTGGCGACAATCCCTTACGGTCAGACCACCACCTACGGCACCATCGCCGCCAGGCTGGGCAAGCCCGGCGCCAGTCGCGCCGTGGGACTGGCCAATGGGCATAACCGCTTGTCCATTGTCGTGCCGTGCCACCGGGTGATCGGTGCGGACGGCTCGTTGACGGGCTATGGTGGAGGGCAACCGCGCAAGGCGTTTCTGCTCAGGCTGGAGAACGCCGCGAAGCAGCTCACACAACAGCTAACATTCTGATCGCGCACTCAAACCGCCCGAGAATCTTTGAGCCAATGCCTGACACGTATGTACCCGCCACCGAATTCCTGGCTGCCCTCGATGCTGACTGGCGTCGGCATGTCACCGCCGTCGGGCCTTGCCTGCACCAGCCCCACGCCGCTCGCGACCCGTATGAATCATTGGTGCGGGCGATTGCCTACCAGCAACTGCACGCCAAGGCTGGCGATGCGATTGTCGGGCGGTTGCTGGCGTTGTTTCCTGGGGTCGCGTTTCCCAGACCCGAGCAAATCGTTGCCACCGACTTCGATCAACTGCGCAGCTGCGGGTTTTCTGCCAGCAAGATTGCCACCATCCAAGGCATTGCCCAGGCGTCGCTCGATGGTGTGGTACCGGACTACGCCACGGCACTGGCCATGGACGATGAGGCCTTGATCGAACGCCTGATCACCTTGCGTGGCGTCGGTCGCTGGACCGTGGAAATGCTGCTGATCTACAGCCTGGATCGACCGGACATCTTGCCGGCCGATGACTTTGGGGTGCGTGAAGGCTATCGGCGGCTCAAAGGGTTGGAGGTGCAACCGACGCGCAAGCAGATGATCGAGATCGGGTTGGCGTGGAGTCCATTTCGTACGGTGGCGTCGTGGTATTTGTGGCGGGTGGCTGGCAAGTAGATCGCGTTATCGTTCATCGCGGGCAAGCCCGCTCCCACAGGTTCAAGGTGATCCATGTGGGAGCGGGCT
>NZ_JBOIBY010000720.1:0-1793 GCF_050739655.1 Pseudomonas sp.
AGCCCGCTCCCACAGTTGATCGAGTTCCTTCAGAAGAAATGCGATCCAATGTGGGAGCGGGCTTGCTCGCGAAGAGGCCGGTGGCTACACCGCAAAATCAGGCCTGAGGCCAAAACGCCCGAATCCCCGCAACACCCTGGGCCCCCGCCGCCCAGGCTTGTTCCACCTGCGCCGGCCCCACGCCACCCAGCAGAAACACCGGCTTGCTGAACCCTTCGATCAAGTTCGACGCCTGTTCCCAACCCAGCGGCTCAGCGCCCGGATGAGTCAAGGTCGGTTGCACCGGCGACAAGGTCACGAAGTCCACGCCCATCTCTTCAGCCAGCGCTAACTCTTCGGCGTTATGACAGGACGCCGCCAACCAGCGCGATGCGGGCAGCGGTCGACCGGCAGCGGCGTACTTGCGCAACTGAGCCGAGGTGATGTGCCAACCGGCGGACGGAAAATCTCCGAGCCATTCGAACGGGCCCTTGATCATCAGCTGTGCCTTACCGGCACACAGCCCCACCGCATCAACAGCCAGGTCACGATACTTCGGGTCGTAACCATTCGGTGCGCGCAACTGGATCAGCTTGATGCCGCCTGCGATGGCCTTCTGGATCCCGCGAAGCAAGTCCGGGGTTTCCAAATCTTCCGGGGTGATCAGGTACTGCTCGGGCAAACGTGCGGCCGCGACAATCGGCCGGTTGGCTTCGGGGAACTCGTATCCCGACAGATCACGGGCGCTTACCCAGGCCAACGGCTGGCCTTCGGCACCGTGGGGTTCGCCGGCAAACGCCGAGACTTCCCAGACATCCAGCAACACCTGCTTGTCCGGGTAATCGTGCCGAACCTTGATCAGCGGGCGCGCCGCGCTGACCACGATGCCCAGCTCCTCCTTCAGCTCACGAGCCAGTGCGGCCTCGACCGACTCATCGGCCTCGACCTTGCCACCGGGAAACTCCCACAGGCCACCCTGGTGCTGTGTATCGGCACGGCGGGCGATAAGGATCTTGCCACTGTTATCACGGATAACCGCGGCCGCTACATGAACTCGTTTCACCGCTCGATTTCCTCCAGTCCAGCCTTCTGCCAGGCCTTGAAGGCTGGCCATTGGTAGATGGTTTCAACGTAGGCTTCATCGACAGCCGACAGCTTGACCTGATAGGTGCGCAGGCGAACAGCGATCGGGGCGAAGAACACATCAGCCAGGGTTGCGCGACCGAACAGGTATGGGCCGGTTTCCGTGGCTGCCGCGCGGCACTCGGCCCACAGGGCTGACATGCGTTCGACATCCGCCTGGACTTCGGCCGGGACGGGCGCCAGCGGCGCGTCATGGCTCAGGTCGAACGGCATGTTGCCGCGCATGCCGAAGAAGCCGCTGTGCATTTGTGCACAGGCTGAACGTGCCTGGGCACGGGCGGCGGTGTCCGAAGGCCACAGGCCCTTGCCGGGGAATTGCTCGGCCAGGTATTCGGCGATTGCCAGGGAGTCGGCGATGGTGCCGTGCTCGGTCTTCAGCAGCGGGACTTTGCCGGTCGGCGAATGCTTGAGCAGCCGCTCGCGGGTGTCAGGCTGGTTCAGTTTGATCAGTTCTTCGGTGTAAGAGGCGCCGGCCAGATCGAGGGCCAGGGCACCGCGCAGGGACCAGGAGGAAAGCAGTTTGTCGCCGATGATCAGGTGCAAGGACATAGGGTGGCGCCTTTTCGTCAGAGTGCCTGCCAAATGATCCAGTGACTGAACGGCCGTCTTCGCGGGCAAGCCCGCTCCCACATTGACCGCGTCGGCCACAAAATCTCCAGCAAACACTGATA
>NZ_JBOIBY010000721.1:0-25193 GCF_050739655.1 Pseudomonas sp.
ATTTGCTCTTCGAAGGCATTGACGAGTTGCACCGTCTTGAGCATGCGTTTGACTTCACGCTCGTTCTTGCTTCCAAAAAGTTTCTTTAACAAAGGCGCAAACATATCGGCAGGATCTTCCACACTAAAGGGATGGAGGGCGGCCCCGTGAGTCGCCCGTGCAGCCCTCATGGCCGCATGCGAACGAGCATTCTACCCGGAAACGGTGGTGAGGAAAGTGGCGATATTCCACGATGCTGGCACTGCGCTTTGACGGGGCTCACTTAAAATAAGGGCGTTTTGCTCAACTTCAACCCATTCAGGGAAGAAGTTAGTTGTTGATTTAATGGGCAAAGCGCCAACAAAAGCAATGGGCGAGTGCATCCGGTGCTTTCTGGTACCAGGGTGGCTCTGGTACTTCAGGTGTCTGATCATGGCATTTCGCCCTCTTACGGCCAGAGCACCCGCCATTCTGCTTCGCGAAGCCAAGCCACTCAAAGCCATTCTCGGCCACGCTCAACGCCTGGGTCATTTGCAACGCCTGCTGGAAAGCCAGTTGCAACCTGCTGCGCGCGAGCATTGCCATGTAGCCTCGTGGCGCGAAGGCAGTTTGTTGTTGATTGTCACTGACGGACATTGGGCAACTCGCCTTCGTTACCAACAAAAACGCCTGCAACGACAATTGCAGATGTTCGACGAGTTCGCCAGCCTCACGCGCATTCTGTTCAAGGTGCAGCCGCCTACCGTCCAGCAAGGTGCCGCCGGGCATACCATGGATTTGTCCAATGATGCGGCGGCGACCATTCAGGCAACGGCCGATGGTATCAGTGACCCGAACCTGCGGGCGGCGCTGGAGCGGTTGGCGGCGCATGCCAGACCCAAACCCTGAGAACACCACCCCACCTGTGGGAGCGAGGCTTGCCCGCGAAGAGGCCCTTGAGGGCGCTAAAAGCTTCGCGGGCAAGCCTCGCTCCTACAGAGGTGGGGGTGTTCAGCGACGTTTATTGCCACCTAACAATGAGCCCATCAATCCACGCACCAACTCGCGGCCAAGCTTATTGGCCGCCTGTCGCATCGCCGATTTCAGGGCCTGTCCCGCCGCCGTGCCAAGGAACTCCCCAGCCTGTTCGGTGAAGCTCGGCTCTTCGGCTGCCGACTTGCCCGGTGCCGCCTCGGGTTCCGGCGCCAGGCCCTTGCGCCCCATCAACACTTCATAGGCCGACTCGCGATCGATCGGCTTGTCATACCGCCCCTTGCATGGCGAACCGGCAATCAGCAGCGTGCGCTCTGTCTCGCTCAGCGGCCCGATCCGCGACTGCGGTGGCGCCACCAGGACGCGCTGGACCATCTCCGGCGTGCCCTTGTCCTGCAAGGTACCGACCAGTGCCTCGCCGATGCCAAGCTCGGTCAATACCGACAGGGCATCGAACGCCGGGTTCGGTCGAAAACCGTCAGCCACTGCCCGCAGGGACTTTTGCTCCTTGGCGGTAAAAGCGCGCAAACCGTGCTGGATGCGCAAACCAAGCTGCGCCAGTACATCATCCGGCAAGTCACCCGGTGACTGGGTGACGAAATACACACCCACGCCTTTCGAGCGGATCAGCCGCACCACTTGCTCGAGGCGATCCTGCAACGCCTTGGGCGTACCGGCGAATAACAGATGCGCTTCGTCAAAAAACAACGCCAGCAGCGGTTTGTCCGAATCACCTCGTTCCGGCAATTGTTCAAACAGTTCGGCCAGCAGCCATAAAAGGAACGTCGCGTAGACTTTCGGCGCTTCATGCACCAGCCGACTGGCATCCAATAGATGAATGCGTCCACGGCCATCAATCGTTGGCTGCAGAATGTCTTCGAGTTGCAACGCCGGTTCGCCAAACAGCGCCTCGGCGCCCTGCTGTTCCAGAGTGGCCAGGCGCCGCAGCAGGGCCTGGCTGGAACCGGTGGTCATCAGTGCCGCGTCGTCACCGAGCAGCTCCGGATGCTCCTTGAGGTGATTGAGCAACGCCTTGAGGTCTTTCAGGTCCAGCAGTAACAAGCCTTCACGGTCCGCCACCTTGAACGCGGCGTACAGCGCCGACTGCTGGCTGTCGGTCAGCTCCAGCAGACTGCCCAACAGTAACGGTCCCATTTCACTCAAGGTTGTGCGCAGTGGATGACCGGATTGACCGTGAATGTCCCACAAGGTCACCGGATAAGCCTGAGGTTTGTGGTTCAACCAGGGCATCCCGGCGATCCGCTCGGCGATCTTGCCCTGGGGATTGCCAGCGGCACCCAGACCGCACAAGTCTCCCTTGATATCGGCAGCGAACACCGCCACGCCGGCGTCGCTGAACGCTTCGGCCAGTCGCTGCAACGTGACGGTCTTGCCGGTCCCGGTAGCACCCGCGATCAACCCGTGACGGTTCGCCAGACGCATGGCCTGAGCGATCGGCTGCCCCGCGAGATCAGCGCCGATAACAAGTTGCAATGAATCAGGCATTTGGTCACCCATGGTTAATCTTTGGCCCTACACGGCCGATAGAAATATCGACAAGGCAGACAGACAGAATCTGTCAGACATTTCCCTTAAGGAGCGAAGGAAATATCACTTGCTTTCAACATTGCCCATTCTGCGTTCCTTTATAAAAGCACGCGCTGGACATTAAGACCTTAGCGGAACACCCAAGCCATGAACAAAAATCTACGCTTCAGCCATAAGATCCTGCTTGCCGCCGCCCTCATCGTCATTGCCGCCTTTGCCTCGTTCACCCTGTACAACGACTATTTGCAGCGCAACGGCATTCGCAAAGACCTGGAAAACTATCTTCAGGAAATGGGCAGGGTCACTGCCGGTAATATCCAGACATGGCTCTCCGGTCGCGCCTTGCTGGTCGAGAACCTGTCTCAAACCGTTGCACTGAACCCTGACGCCGATAACGTCGACAAACTGCTGATACAGAAGGCCGTGACATCGACCTTCATGGGTGCCTACCTGGGTAACAAGGATGGTTCGTTCATCATCCGCCCGGACAGCAAAATGCCCGATGGTTATGACCCTCGCGCCCGCCCTTGGTACAAGAGCGCACAAAGCGCCAGCGGTTCGGCGCTGACCGAACCCTACATCGACCTGGCCTCCGGTCAATTGGTGATCTCCATTGTCGACAGCGTCATCAAGGACGGTCAAAACATCGGAGTCGTCGGTGGTGACCTGAGCTTGCAAGTAATTGCCGACAGCCTTAAAGCGCTGGACTTCGACGGGATGGGTTATGCCTTCCTTGTCAGCTCGGACGGCAAGATTCTGGTGCACCCGGACAAAGCGCTGACAATGAAGGCCCTCAAGGATGTGTACCCTCAGGACACACCCGCCATTAGCAGCCAATTGAGTGAAGTCCAGGTCGACAGTAAAACCCGCATCGTGACCTTCACCCCGATCAAGGGGCTTTCATCGGTCAACTGGTACGTCGGCCTTTCGGTGGACAAGGACAAAGCCTTCGCCAAACTCAACGAATTCCGCACCTCGGCAGTCATTGCCACCATCACTGCCGTGGCAATCATCATCGCCTTGCTGGGCATGCTGATTCGTATTCTGATCCAGCCGCTGAACGTGATGACCCGCGCCATGGCCGATATCGCCGACGGCGAAGGCGACCTGACCAAGCGACTGACCATTCAGAACAACGACGAATTCGGCAGCCTTGGCATCGCGTTCAACCGCTTCGTCGAGCGCATCCACGGCTCGATCCGCGAAGTGTCCTCGGCCACCGGCCAGGTCAATGAAGTCGCCTTGCGGGTAGTAGCCGCTTCAAACTCGTCGATGTTCAACTCCGACCAGCAAGCCTCGCGCACCAACAGCGTCGCCGCCGCGATAAACCAGCTCGGCGCCGCGGCCCAGGAAATCGCCCGCAACGCCGCACAGGCGTCAAATCAGGCCAGCGACGCCCGCAGCCTGGCCGAAGACGGTCAGCAAGTGGTGGATCGCAGCATTGTCGCCATGAATAAACTGTCGACCATGCTCAGCACGTCGAGCACCAACATCGAATCGCTGAACAGCAAAACCGTGAACATCGGGCAGATTCTCGAAGTGATCACCAGCATTTCCCAGCAAACCAACCTGCTGGCGCTCAACGCAGCGATTGAAGCAGCACGGGCCGGTGAAGCCGGACGCGGGTTTGCCGTGGTGGCCGATGAAGTGCGCAATCTGGCGCACCGCACCCAGGAGTCGGCGCAACAGGTGCAGACCATGATCGAAGAGCTGCAAGTGGGTGCCCGTGAATCCGTCAGCACCATGAGCGATAGCCAGCGCCACAGCCAGGAAAGCGTAGACATCGCCAACCTGGCCGGTGAACGCCTGAACAGCGTGACCCTGCGCATCGGCGAAATCGACGGCATGAACCAGTCAGTGGCGACCGCTACCGAAGAGCAGACGGCAGTGGTTGAGTCGATCAACGTCGACATCACCGAGATCAACACGCTTAACCAGGAAGGTGTGGAAAACCTGCAATCGACATTGCGGGCATGCTCGGATCTTGAACAGCAGGCTGCGCGGTTGAAGCAGTTGGTAGGCAGTTTCCGTATCTAACTTCTACCCCGCCCCCCTTCGCCTGATCGTTCCCACGCTCTGCGTGGGAATGCAGCCCGGGACGCTCTGCGTCCCAATCAAGAGCCGAACGCTGAGCGTCCGCTGAGGCATTCCCACGCAGAGCGCGGGAACGATCCCACTTCGCTGATACCCCACCCGCGTAACCCCAACCGAACATCTATTCTTCATTAAGGTCAACCAAGGAGAACAACGGACCGGAGGGATGTTCATCGTGCATATCGCTGACATAACCATGTTCTACGCCCCTGCCAGCGGTGGCGTGCGCACTTATCTGGATGCCAAACACCATCGCCTGTGTACCAGGCCGGGCACTCGCCACAGTTTGTTGATCCCTGGGGCTATGTCCAGTGAACACGATGGCATCTACACCGTACCAGCCCCCGCCCTGCCCTTCGGCAAGGGTTACCGTTTCCCACTCCGCCTCGCCCCCTGGCGAAATGTCCTGCACGACCTGCAACCCGATCTGATCGAGGTCGGCGACCCTTACCTCACTGCCTGGGCAGCGCTCGATGCACGCCGGCAACTGGATGTGCCGGTGATTGGTTTCTATCACTCGGATCTACCACTGCTGGTCAGTAACCGGATGGGCAACTGGGTGACCACCAACGTTGAAGCTTATGTCAGCAAGCTCTACGGCAACTTTGACCGGGTGCTGGCGCCGAGTCGGGTCATGGCGGACAAACTGATCGGTCTGGGGGTGAAGAATGTTTTCGTCCAGCCGCTGGGGGTCGATTTGCAAACCTTCCATCCCGATGCGTGCGACCCAGGCTTGCGAGCCGAACTGGGCCTGGACGAAAACACTCACCTGCTGATCTTTGCCGGGCGCGGTTCCAAGGAAAAAAACCTGCCGGTCCTGCTCCACTGCATGAAGCGCCTGGGCGGCGGTATCACTTGTTGTTGGTCGGCTCGTCCATGCCGACGGCGGTACCGGCCAATGTCACGGTCATCGATGAGTTCTGCCCCGCCGCACAAGTCGCACGCCTGATGGCCAGTGCCGACGCATTGCTGCATGCCGGCGACCAGGAAACCTTTGGCCTGGTAATACTCGAAGCCATGGCCAGTGGCATTCCGGTGATCGCGGTGGCGGCCGGCGCCTTAGAGGAAATCGTCACCGATCAATGTGGCCTGTTGTGTGCGCCGAATGACCCGCTGGCGATGGCCAGCGCGGTTCGCGAACTGTTCACCCAAGGCAGCGCCACCCTTGGCCTGCAGGCGCGGCGTCATGTTGAACGACATTACGCCTGGGACACCGTGGTCAACAGTTTGCTCGGTCACTATCACGCCGTGCTGGGCAATCAATGGCCGCGAGCGGCCAATGGTTGAGCCCATGAACGCGCCCAGCCTGTTATTGGTGCTGCACGATGTCGCACCGCAAACCTGGGCCGATTACCGGCCCTTTGTCGAGGCCGTCGACGCCCTTGGCAACGTGCCGATGACCTGGCTGGTGGTGCCTGATTTCCACAAGCACAACGATCTGCAAGCCCATCCAGACTTTCGCCACATGCTGACCGAACGTCTTGAGCTTGGCGATGAACTGGCGTTGCACGGCTATTTTCATTGTGATGACGGACCTATGGCGAGCAATCCCCGGGAATGGTTCATGCGTCGGATCTATACCCACGAAGGTGAGTTTTATGGCCTGTCCCCAGAGGCGGCCCTTGCCCGGCTGCGCGCTGGCATTGACCTGTTCCAGCGCTACAACTGGTCGCTGCACGGCTTTGTCGCGCCGGCCTGGCTGATGAGTGAAGGCACGCGCCAGGCCTTGCGCCAACTGCCATTGAGCTACACCAGCGATCCACAACATCTCTATCGCCTGCCAGAGTTCACGGCAGTGGATGCCCCTGGGCTGGTATGGAGTGCGCGCAGTGCCTGGCGTCGCGGATTGTCGAAGCTTGTCTGTGATCAGCGCGAACAACGCTGGCGACAAGCGCCGGTCATTCGGCTTGGTCTGCATCCGGTAGACATGCGACATGAGTTTTCGCGGACCTATTGGCTACAAACACTCAAGCGCCTGCTTGCTGATGGACGAGTCCCCATGACCAAGGCGAACTGGCTGGCCCTGCAAAAACAACACGTGGAACGCGCCGCGTGAGCCGCGCCATATTGCTGTTGATCGGCCTGCTCGCCGCAGTGCTGATTCCCTGGCTATTGGGCGGGAGTGAAACCTGGTCGCGGTTAAGCAAGTTTCCGCTCAATGAGTTACTGGTCATGTTCGGCATGATCCTGCTGTGCTGGCTAGTGAACACGCTACGCCTGCGTATGCTGCTCGGCGATCAGCGCCACAAGGTCAGCCCGATCAAAAGCCTCGGCGTGGTGATGGCCGCCGAATTTGCCTACTGCGCAACGCCCGGGGGCAGCGGCGGACCGCTGACCATCATGGCCCTGCTGGCACGCAGCGGCGTGCGTCCGGCCAGAGGCAGTGCCGTGTTCGCCATGGACCAATTGAGTGACTTGTTGTTTTTCCTCTGCGCACTCAGCGGGATTCTGATTTATGCGCTGTTCCAGCACCTCAGCCAGCGTATGGAATGGCTGTTGATCGTCAGTGCGGTGTCGATGTTCGGTGGCTTGATCAGTTGCGTGCTGGTGGCGCGCTACCACCGCATGCTGATTCGTCTGGGCGGCCGGATGTTGGCGCGTCTCAACGTCCAGCCCACTACCCGTATGCGCTGGGCGCGAAAACTCCTGCACTTTCTGGCAGCGTTCACTGACACGTTGAAGCTGCCCCTCCAGACATTGATCACCGTATTTGGCCTCACTTGCCTGCATTGGATCTTGCGCTACAGCGTGCTGTACCTGGCGTTACGCGGGCTTGGAGCAGACTTGCAATGGGCCTGGTGCTTTCTGATCCAGATGCTTTCACTGAGTGCGGGGCAGTTCAGTCTGTTACCCGGAGGAGCCGGGGCGGCAGAACTGACTTCGGCGGCGCTGTTGGCGCCCATGGTGGGAAAGTCCACGGCAGCGGCCGCGATTCTGATTTGGCGGGCGGTGACCTACTACTTCTATTTGCTGGTCGGGGGGCCGGTGTTCTTATTGATGCTCGGACGCCCATTGCTGAAGAAGCTGATGAAGTTCAAGCAGGCTTAGGTGAATCGTCGGGATCTTGCTGCAACTGCTCCCACAACTCGGCGGCTCCCGGAAATTCGGTGCCATCTTCCGGGCTCATGTCATCGGGATCGTAACGGCTCAAACAACCCTCACCCAATGTGGCAGGAGCTTTGGAAGTCGCTTTGTCCAGTGGATCGGCCATGGTCATGTCCTCGATGCAGAAACGGCGAAGGGCCTGAAGCGATTGAACGCCCAGGCCCTTCGATTTTCAACCCTGTCGTGCTGAGATCAGAACACCACAGTCTTGTTGCCGTGCACCAGCACCCGGTCTTCCAGGTGATAACGCAGACCGCGGGCCAGCACCATTTTCTCGACGTCACGGCCGAAGCGCACCATGTCTTCGATACTGTCGCTGTGGCTGACACGCACAACGTCTTGCTCAATGATCGGGCCAGCGTCCAGCTCTTCGGTCACATAGTGGCAGGTAGCACCGATCAACTTCACCCCACGCATGGATGCCTGGTGGTACGGCTTGGCGCCGACGAACGAGGGCAGGAAGCTGTGGTGAATGTTGATGACCTTGTGCGCATATTCTCTGCACAACTCAGGCGGCAGGATCTGCATGTACCGCGCCAGCACCACGACTTCGGCATCGTGCTGCTTGACCAAGCGCGAGACTTCGGCGAACGCCGGCTCCTTGTCCTGCGGATTGACCGGCACGTGGTAGTAAGGAATACCGTGCCATTCGACCATGCTGCGCAGGTCGTCATGGTTGGAAATCACACAGGCGATTTCACAGTCCAGTTCATCACTGTGCCAACGATGCAGCAAGTCGGCCAGACAGTGAGATTCGCGGCTGGCCATCAGCACCACGCGTTTTTTCTGCTCGGTATCGGTGATGCGCCAGTCCATCGAGAACTCTTCGGCAATCGGCGCAAACGCTTCGCGCAGGGCTTCGATACCGAAGGGCAGCGAATCGGCACGAATTTCGTGACGCATGAAGAACCAGCCGCTCTGGTTATCCGAGTGATGGCTTGCTTCAGTGATCCAGCCGTTATGGGACGCCAGAAAGTTACTGACTTTGGCAACGATGCCGACGCGGTCCGGGCAAGAAATCACCAGCCGAAAAGTGCGCATGAGGGGGAAACTCCAGAACTTCGCAAAGGTGGCCATTCTAGCGATTGCGCAGAAAAACTGCAGTATTGATGACGTGCAGCGCCGCCCGAGGGTGGCCGACAAGGTTCTTGCTCACGTATGAGGCCGTGTATCAAGCGTGTAGTTAGCCATCTACAAGCACGCGTTTGTAAACATCTGTAGCACAGGTTCAAACTATTTAACTGCATCTGCAAGGTGTACAGAATTTCATCGTGATTTAACTAAATAAACCCGGTTGAATGTTTACTTGATGAAACACCCTGACTATTATTGCCGCACTGTCCCCTGCCATTCAAAGCATCACATAAGGTAGTAACCATGTCCCTGATCAACGAATACCGCGCCACCGAAGAAGCTATCAAAGAGCTGCAAGCCCGTTTGAAGAACCTGTCCCAAGACGACAAACTGCAAACCGAGCTGGAATTCGAAGGCAAACTGCGCACTCTGATGGGCGAATACTCCAAGTCCCTGCGTGACATCATTGCTTTGCTGGATCCAGAATCCAAAACCAAGGCACCACGCGGCGGCGCAGTGAAAACTACCGGCACCAAGCGTGCTCGCAAAGTTAAACAATACAAAAACCCGCACAACGGCGAAGTCATCGAAACCAAAGGTGGCAACCACAAGACTCTGAAAGAGTGGAAAGCCAAGTGGGGCGGTGACGTGGTTGAAGGCTGGGCTACCCTGCTGGGCTAAGCCGCAACGCTTGTCGCAGACAACTCTGCGAAAAAAAACGCCAGCAAATCGCTGGCGTTTTTTTATGCCCGGAAATTATTGTCAGACATTTTCGTTTTCAAAGATCGAATCGTTTGCGTAATACCTGGACATACTCCTGCCATTCATTGAGAACCTGTTGCTGATATGGCGTCGCAGTAACATTCCATTGGGCTGCGGCCTCTGCAAAACTTTCCAGGGTATTCGGCGCCCCGGTTTCAGGATCTGACAAACGTTTCTGACAGAATAATCGCCAGCGTTGTTGCTCTTCGAAACTCAAGGTTTCAGGAAAGTTACGTGCGCGATATCGAAACAATAATTCGGGCAAACGTTCATCATCGAAAGGCCATTGCTCTTGTGCTAATTGCGCTGGATCGACCGTGCGGACTTGTTCGCAAAGACGCCGATCGCGGTCACCGATAAAACCGTCGTATAACTGTTGTTCGGGGTCCTGGCTGACAGAAAAATCTTCACGGGTATAAATGGCCGCAACTTTATCCCGCCAGACTTTCTGCGTGTCACTTAGCCGCAGGGCACGCTGCTGATACAGCGCCATATCCAGCCCAAGCCGTTGCTGGTCTTCGGGGCGAAGTACCGACAAAGGCGCCACCACCGGGCACTTATTGATATGAACAAGCTTGAGCGGTACCGGCAGTTCACCTTCGGCCAGATCATCGCGACGGGTGTACAAGCGCTGACGCAAGGTTTCGGCGTCCAGATCAAGCAAGCCCTGAGGGTCCAGGTGCAGGTCGCAGACAATCAGGGCGTTCTTGTTACGCGGGTGCCAGGCCAGAGGCAACACCACCCCCACATAGCTGCGCGTCGCGGAAAAACGTCCGGAAATATGCACCATCGGCTGCAACAGTCGAATCTGGTCCATCACCTTTTGCTTGCTGCGCAACTTGAACAGCCAGTCATACAACTTCGGCTGTTTTTCCCGAATCAAACGCGCCAGGGCAATCGTGGCACGAACATCCGATAGCGCTTCGTGGGCATTGCCATGATCGAGGCCGTTGGCGGCGGTCAGGCGTTCGAGCTTGAGCGTCACCCGCCCTTCATCATCCGTAGGCCAAACGATACCGTCAGGACGCAAGGCATAGGCAGCACGCACCACATCGATCAGATCCCAACGGCTGTTGCCGCCCTGCCACTCCCGAGCGTAAGGGTCGAAAAAGTTGCGGTACAGGCTGTAGCGGGTCATCTCGTCGTCGAAACGCAAGGTGTTGTATCCCGCACCGCACGTGCCAGGCATTGCCAGTTGAGCATGCACCCGAGTCATGAAATCGGCTTCGCTCAAACCCTGTTCGGCCAGCTTGCCAGGGGTAATGCCGGTGATCGCGCAGGCCGCCGGGTGCGGCAGGATATCGTCGCTGGGCTGGCAATAGAGGTTGACCGGCTCGTCTATTTCATTGAGATCGAAGTCAGTACGCAGCCCCGCCATTTGCAGGGGGCGATCGCAACGGGGGTTGATGCCCGTCGTTTCATAGTCGTACCAGAAGATGGAGGTCACAGGCGTTTCCTGAGCTGAAGATCGACGAAGTCTAGGCGCTCACGTCCTGCTGGGGCCAGCAATCTTGTCATCCCAACACCTCTGGTTACTTTTCCGGCAAAACATTGTTATGTCGTTTTCCCCGGTGGGGCTGCTAGCATCGGGTGAAGAGACAATCCCGACCAGGCCACATCATCAGGTTGCCCATGCTCGAGAACACAGCACTGCAAAGGAAAGCGACGCTGTCACCGCCTCTGGATACGCGGTATCAAGTCGAAACGCCCGAAGGCATCGACTTGCCTCTGCGACCGGCCGGGTTGATGGTCCGTGCGCTGGCGTTCGCCATCGACCTGGCGCTGCGCGGTTTGATCCTCGGCATGCTGTTCATTGTGCTGGCCATGCTCGGAAAGCTCGGTGCGGGGTTGGGTTCACTGCTGATCTTTGCAGTGAGCTGGTGGTACATGGTGCTGTTCGAAGTGCTCCGCCAGGGTCGCTCGCCGGGCAAGCAACTGATGGGCCTGAGGGTGGTGCACGACGACGGCACGCCCATTGGCTGGTCCGCGTCACTGCTGCGCAACCTGCTGCGTTTCGTCGACCTGCTGCCTTTCGGATACTTCCTCGGTGCGATCAGTTGCCTGCAACATCCCAGTTTCAAACGCCTGGGCGACATCGCCGCCGGCACGCTGGTGATCTACCGCGAACAGCCACTGAGCCGACCGCAACTCCCTCCCGCACAGCCGCGTCGCCCGCCCTTCACCCTAACCTTGACCGAACAACGCGCCATCCTCGGATTCGCCGAGCGTCAGGCTGAACTCTCCGCTGCCAGGGCCAACGAGCTTGCATCGATCCTCGCGCAACCGTTGCAAGTACCAGCGCCGCAAGCCGTGGCCGAACTCAACGGTATCGCCCGCGGGCTATTGGGTCCGACATGAAGCAGAATCTTTTCGAACATCGACACATGGCCGAATGGGAACAGTTCGCCCTGCTGCTGGAGCGGCTGGAGCGGGACAGGAACGCCAAGGGAGCCGAGAGTTTCCCCGGGGATTATCGGCGAATCTGCCAACATCTGGCGCTGGCTCAAGAACGCGGTTACAGCAGTTTTCTCATCGACTCATTGCAGCAACAGGTCCTGCGCGGGCATCAACAACTGTATCGCCATCGCAGCCGGCTGGGCGTCAATGTACTGGCTTTCATCCTTGCGGACTTTCCACGGCTGGTGCGCGAACAGTGGCGCTTTGTCCTTGCCGCCTGCCTGATGTTCTTCGGCAGCCTGATCGGCATCGCGCTGCTGGTGTATCTGTACCCGGATCTGATCTACAACCTGATGCCAGCCGAACAGGTCAGTGAAATGCAGAGCATGTACGACCCCGACGCCGGTCATCTGGGGCGCTCGGCGGAACGGGCGGCCAGTGAAGACTGGGTGATGTTTGGCTACTACATCATGCACAACATCGGGATCGCCTTTCAGACCTTCGCCAGCGGTTTGCTGTTTGGCCTGGGCAGCGCGTTTTTCCTGTTCTTCAATGGTTTGACGATCGGTGCAGTGGCCGGGCACCTGACGCAAATCGGCTACGGGCAGACTTTCTGGTCATTCGTGATCGGCCATGGCGCCTTCGAGTTGACCGCCATAGCTCTGGCTGGAGCCGCCGGCCTGCAACTGGGCTGGGCATTGATAGCACCGGGACGCCTGCCTCGATCGGAAGCTTTGCGCCTGGCGGCACGCAAGAGCGTGCTGCTGATTTACGGGGTCATGTTGTTCCTGCTGATTGCAGCCTTTATCGAAGCTTATTGGTCGTCGATGACGACGCCGACGCCCATGACCAAATACCTGGTGGGCGCAATGCTTTGGTTGCTGGTCGCGGTTTATCTGCTGTTTGCCGGACGGTCGCGCCATGCGCCTGAGTGATGCCAGCGTAGTAATCCGCCCCCGCCCGACCTGGGAGGCCATGGACATGGGGGTGCTGTTGAGTCAGCGCCACCGTTACCTGCTGATGACCAGTTGGGCCATCCTGACCCTGCCGGTTTTTGCGCTGCTGAGCTGGTTATTCTGGGAATCACCCTCCCTCGCGGTATTCATTTTCTGGTGGCTGAAACCGGCGTTCGACCGCCTGCCGCTGTACATCCTGTCCAAGGCCATGTTTGGCGAAACACCCACATTGAAACAGGCGCTTGCGCATTGGCCGCGGCTGCTCAAGCCGCAACTGCTGGTCAGCCTGACCTGGCGGCGTTTCAGCTTGAGCCGCAGCTTCCTGTTACCCGTGGTGCAGCTCGAAGGCCTTGGTGGTGAAGCGCGCCAACAGCGTATTCAGGTACTGCTGCAGCGCGATGCCAGTGCGTCGCGATGGCTGACGATCATTGGTGTGCATCTGGAAAGCGCGCTGTGGATAGGTTTGATGGTGCTGTTTTACCTGCTATTGCCGCAACAGGTCGCCATCGATTGGAGTTGGCAGGCGTTGATCACGGCTGCCACTCAGGACTGGCGCTGGCTGGAACATCTGACCAATGCCTTTTACGCACTGGTACTGGTGGTATGGGAACCGATTTATGTGGCTTGCGGTTTCAGCCTGTACCTGAATCGACGCACCGTACTTGAAGCCTGGGATATCGAACTGGTGTTCCGCCGCATGCGCCAACGCTTGAACGGCGCAGTCGTTGCACTGTTGCTGTCAGCGATTGTGTTGATACCGACAGGACAAGATGCCTGGGCCGTTGAACCCGTCCTCACCCCCGACAGCCCACGCCTGCTGCAACAACCACTGACCAGTCAGGCATCCCGGGACAGCATCAAGACGCTCCTCGATCAGCCGCCGTTCAAGAACAAGGAAACCGTGACCCGTTATCGATTTGGCGAGGACAAGGCAGCCACCGACACTTCGCAAGACGACGACACACCTCAGTGGCTGAGGGCGCTTTTCCAGCTGTTTGACAGTCAGCAGTTCAGCACGGTGGCCACGCTGATCGAAACCTTGCTCTGGACGATCGTGATCACAGCCATCGGCTTGTTGATCTGGCATTACCGAGACTGGTTAAAAGCCTATGTGAGCCGTCGTCCCAAACAACGGAAGAAAACTCCGCGGCCACCCGCGCAACAGGCATTCGGCCTGGACCTGGACCGCGACACTCTACCCACCGATGTCGCAGCCAGTGCCGAAAGCCTCTGGCAGAGCAATCCTCGAGAGGCCCTGGGCTTGCTCTATCGCGCGCTGCTCAGCCACTTGCTGCACGACTTCAACATAGCGCTGAAAGCCGCCGACACCGAAGGCCAGGTGCTGGAGCGCATCGAGCAACTGCACCAACCGGCCTTGCTGGCCTTCAGCAAAAACCTGACCGGGCATTGGCAGAACATGGCCTACGGGCATCGCCTGCCCCCTGCGCAACTGCAACAGGAACTGTGTGACGGCTGGCGTGCGTTGTTCGGCCCTGGAGCGGTGCATTGAACCGACGTGGCTGGCTGCTGATACCCGGTGTACTCATCGCCGTACTGCTGGTCGCACTCAGTGTGTATCTGTACATCAAAGCCACACCCTATCCGGCAGAAATCGATCACGGCCCCTCGCCTGAGGCGCAGGCCAATCCCTACCTGGCCGCCGAACACTTCCTGCGCAAGCAGGGCCTGACTGTCAGCCATGCCAACAGCCTCGATGTCCTGCCAAGCCTGGAGCCCCATCAGCACAGCCTGTTGTTGCTCGGCGACCGCTACAACATGACCCCACGGCAAATCGATCAAGTGATGAACTGGACCCGGGCCGGTGGGCGCCTGTTGTTCGTCGCCCAATCGTTATGGGATGAAAAGACCGGACAAAGCAACGACCTGCTGCTGGACCGGGTACAACTGCACCAATCCTTGAGCAAAGACCTCAAGGACCCGCCAGCCGATGTCGCCAGCGACCCCTTTCCCAAATTGACCAAGCTGTATCTGGAAAACGAAGACACCCCGGCATATGCCAGCTTCGACACCGCCTTCCATCTCGAAGACCCGAAGAACCGCGCCCAGGTCTGGGCCAACAGCGGCAAGGCCACGCACATGATGCAGCTCAACCATGGGCTCGGTTCGATCATTGTGGTAACCGACGCCGACCTGTGGAAAACCCCGGCCATCGATCAATACGACAACGCCTGGCTGCTCTGGTATTTGACCGCGGATACCGATGTGACCCTGTTGTTCAATACAGATCACGACAATTTGTGGACGTTATTGCTGCGTTACTTTTCCCAGGCGCTGGTCGCCTTGATTGCCCTGATCGGCCTGGGTCTCTGGCATGTCGGAATGCGCCATGGGCCACTGCAGGAACCGGCGCCGAAAGCGCGGCGACAACTGCTGGAACACCTGCGCGCCAGTGCCGACTTCATGTTGCGTCGCAACGGTCAGCACAGCCTGCTGCAAGCGCTGCAGCAAGACATTCTGCGCCGCATCCGTCGTCGCCATCCTGGCTATGACCAACTCGGCGTTGCCGAACAATGGCTGGTGCTCTCACGTCTGACCGGCCAATCCACACGCGCGATCAGCCAGGCCATGGGGCCGCGGCCCAAGCAGCGACTTTCCAGTGCGGAGTTCAGCCGTCAGGTCGCCCATCTGCAAACCTTGAGGAACGCTTTATGAGTGAACCGATCGAGCCCGATGTCCCCGATCACGCCGTCCAGCAACGACAACGTGCCAGCCAACTGGCTCAGGCTTTATGCACCGAACTGCAAAAAGCCGTGATCGGCCAGAACAGCGTCATTGACGATGTGCTCACGGCGCTGATTGCCGGGGGCCACGTACTGCTCGAAGGCGTGCCAGGGTTGGGCAAGACTTTGCTGGTGCGGGCGCTGGCGCGCTGCTTCGGTGGGGAGTTTGCGCGCATTCAGTTCACGCCGGACCTGATGCCCAGCGACGTTACCGGCCACGCGGTGTACGACTTGCAAACCGAGCAATTCAAACTGCGCAAAGGGCCGCTTTTCACCAACCTGTTGCTGGCCGACGAGATCAACCGCGCTCCAGCGAAAACCCAGGCGGCGCTGCTCGAGGCCATGCAGGAACGGCAGGTCACCCTTGAAGGCCGCGCACTGCCGATCGCGCAACCGTTCATGGTGCTCGCCACGCAAAACCCCATCGAACAGGAAGGCACTTATCCGTTACCCGAAGCCGAGCTGGATCGCTTCATGCTCAAGGTACGCATGGATTACCCCGATGCCGAGCAAGAGCTGAACATGGTGCGCCAGGTCAGCCGCTCGACCCGCGCCGACATGCTTGATGTACAACCGATGCGTACGCTGTTGCAGGCCAAGGATGTGCTGGCCCTGCAACGCATTGCCAGTGACCTGCCGCTGGACGATCAGGTGCTCGATTATGCCGTGCGCCTGGCCCGCGCCACCCGTAGCTGGCCCGGTTTGATCCTCGGAGCCGGCCCGCGCGCATCCATTGCACTGGTGCGTTGCGCCCGCGCCCGAGCCTTGCTGCGCGGTGGTGAGTTCGTTGTTCCGGATGACATCAAAGGCTGCGCGCTTGCAGTGTTGCGCCATCGTGTGCGCATCGCGCCGCAGTTGGATATCGAAGGCCTGGATGTCGATCAGGTCCTCCTGCAATTGCTCGACCAAGTGCCGGCGCCGCGCCTGTGAAACCTTCACGCCTGATGCTCGCCTGGCTACTTGTTTTGCTGGCCTGCGGCATTGTGGAGGGCACTTTTCGGGCGTTGGGGTTTGCGGTTCCAGCGAACCTCATGGCGATCAACTGGGGATTGCTCCTGGCACTGCTGACCTTGGCATTGCTTGATGCCGTGCGCGTCAAGCGCCTTCCTTCGCCTCGACTGAAACGCCAGTTGCCCGGCAGCCTGGCGCTGGGCCGATGGAGCGAAGTGCAGCTGACGCTCGTACACGACTTTTCACAGCCGTTGAACGTTAAGCTGTTCGACCACGTGCCATCAGGCCTGAGTTTCGAAAACCTGCCACTGACGGTCCAACTGCAACCGGGCCAGCACAGCTTGGCCAGCTATCGCCTGCGCCCGCTCAAACGCGGCCACTTCAGTTTCGAACACTGCGAAATCAACCTGCCAAGCCCCATGGGACTCTGGTCTGACAGACGCCTGCTCGACCTTCCCGACGCCACTCGCGTATACCCCGACTTCGCCCGCCTCTATGAAGGGCAGTTGCTGGCGGTGGACAACTGGCTCAGCCAGCTCGGCGTACGCCAGAAACAACGGCGGGGCCTGGGCCTGGAGTTTCATCAGTTGCGCGAATTCCGTGAAGGCGACAGCCTGCGCCAGATCGACTGGAAAGCCACCGCCCGCCAGCGCACGCCCATTGCCCGGGAGTATCAGGACGAACGCGATCAACAGATCATTTTCATGCTCGACTGTGGACGCCACATGCGCAGCCAGGATGATGAGCTGGCGCATTTCGATCACGCCCTCAACGCCTGTTTATTGCTCAGTTACGTCGCCCTACGCCAGGGCGATGCCGTCGGACTCAGCACCTTTGCCAGCGAATCACCACGCTACCTGGCTCCGGTCAAAGGCCTGCATCAACTCAATACCCTGCTCAACACGGTCTATGACTTGAGCAGCAGCCAACGCAGCGCCGACTATCAAGCGGCGGCTACGCAACTATTGGCACGACAAAAACGCCGGGCACTGGTGGTGCTGGTGACCAACCTGCGTGATGAGGACGACGAAGAGTTTCTGAGCGCCGTCAATCGCCTTGGTAAGGCGCATCAGGTGATCGTCGCCAGCCTCAGGGAAGATGTACTCGACAGTTTGCGCCACGCACCGGTGCAGACTTTGCCGCAAGCACTGGCCTACTGCGGCACCGTCGATTACCTCAGTGCACGAGCCGAGCACCATGAGCGGCTGACCGCCCATGGAGTGTCGGTGCTGGATGCACGTCCGGCAGAGTTGGGGCCTGCGCTGGTGACGCAGTACCTGGGGTGGAAGCGTGCCGGAAAGCTTTAGTCCGACCAGTGGTATCAATCAGGCCGAAGCCGACAACGGCAGGAAACTGAAATACTGCTTCAGTGCCTCCACCAACTGCCCATACTCCGGCGGCGCGCGATGCAGGCTGAAACCGGCGTCATAGTGGAGTGGGTTTGCGTCTTCGTGGCACCACAGGCAACACCCCCGCAGGTCGATGACCTGTTGGCGTCCATCGCCAACGGGGATCTTGAGGCGCAAGTCGAAGTCGGCGCCGATCATCATCGGTAACTGACTGATGAGCATCAGCCCGTCTTCGGAGACGTTACCCAGAAAGCCGATGGGCTTGTCAGTGACGCGGTTGAATACTTTCAGAAAATACGGCAGTTGATGCCGCTCGATCCGGCGGTGGGTAAACATGCTGAATTCGCTACGCAAGGCCCTTAAGCTGGGCCGCACTAATGCTTCGGAACAGGCATGCCTTTTATTACGCAATAGGCAAAGCAGCCCGCTCTCCCCGATCCTGGTGCGACAGTCCATGAACCGCTGCCACTTACTCCTGCCGATCACAGGTGTTACCTCGGTTTAGAGAAAACACTCTAAACCGGTCTAATGCACTATAGCTCACCGTGGTCTGTCGGCCAGCTATTGAATGACAATCATAATCAGAATTGCGTCGGGCGAACCGCAGCGGCACTGCGCAGCGGATAATGGCCCAGGCTCTGCAAGGTTTCCAGACGGGCACGGGCGCGGTAGGCGTACTCGCTTTGCGGATACGATGCGATGATGAACTGATACGTCTGGGCCGCGTCGATAAACATCTTCTGCCGTTCCAGGCACAGGCCGCGCATCATCGACACTTCCGGCCACACATAAGACCGCGCGCGACTGTCGCGTTCAACCTTGGACAGTTCGAGCGTTACTTGCTCGCAATTGCCCCGGTCATAGGCGCTGTAAGCATTGTTCAAGTGATGATTCATTGCCCAACGGGTACAGCCCGTGGCACTGAGGACGCCGACGGCAAGGGCAGCAATGAGTACGAATCGCATGGGGATCTCCTGTCTTGAACGCTGTATCGACCCTTTGGCGGAAATCTTCAGGCTGTCTGGCGTAAAGTTGCGGAGTTCAATAATGAGGGCACGCCCCCTACTGTAGGAGCGAGCTTGCTCGCGATGGGCTTCAGAGCACCGTGTGTATCCAGAAAGCACGCGTCATCGTTGACCTCCATCGCGAGCAAGCTCGCTCCTACAGTGATCACTGGCATTGGGCATTAAACAAGTTCTTCACAAAAAAGTAGTGCAACCGAACAATGACTACACCCCCGGACCATAGTAGCCTCACTCAGCGCTTGAACTCAGGAGTCTTTGCATGTCCGTCCGTCGTACCAAAATCGTTGCCACCCTTGGCCCGGCCAGTAACTCGCCGGAAGTTCTCGAACAGCTGATTCTGGCTGGCCTGGACGTCGCCCGTCTGAACTTCTCCCACGGCACCCCCGACGAGCACAAGGCTCGCGCGCAGCTGGTGCGTGACCTGGCCGCCAAGCACGGTCGCTTCGTCGCCCTGCTGGGCGACCTGCAAGGCCCGAAAATCCGTATCGCCAAATTCGCCAACAAGCGCATCGAGCTGAAGATCGGTGACCAGTTCACCTTCTCCACCAGCCATCCGCTGACCGAAGGCAACCAGCAAGTGGTCGGCATCGACTACCCGGACCTGGTCAAGGATTGTGGCGTGGGCGACGAGCTGCTGCTCGATGACGGTCGCGTCGTGATGCGCGTCGACACCGCCACCGCTACCGAACTGAACTGCACCGTGACCATCGGCGGCCCACTGTCGGACCACAAAGGCATCAACCGTCGTGGCGGTGGCCTGACCGCTCCGGCCCTGACCGAGAAAGACAAGGCCGACATCAAGCTCGCCGCCGAAATGCAGGTCGACTACCTCGCCGTGTCCTTCCCACGTGATGCCGCCGACATGGAATACGCCCGTCGACTGCGCGACGAAGCCGGCGGTACCGCCTGGCTGGTGGCGAAGATCGAACGCGCCGAAGCCGTGGCCGACGACGAAACCCTCGACGGGCTGATCAACGCCTCTGACGCTGTAATGGTTGCCCGTGGTGACCTGGGTGTGGAAATCGGCGACGCCGAGCTGGTGGGCATCCAAAAGAAAATCATTCTGCACGCACGCCGTCACAACAAGGCCGTGATCGTCGCGACCCAGATGATGGAGTCGATGATCCAGAACCCGATGCCGACCCGTGCCGAAGTGTCCGACGTGGCCAACGCCGTGCTCGACTACACCGACGCCGTGATGCTGTCGGCGGAAAGTGCTGCAGGTCAGTACCCGCTCGAAGCCGTGCAAGCGATGGCGCGCATCTGTGTCGGCGCTGAAAAGCACCCGACCGGCAAGACCTCCAGCCACCGCATCGGCAAGACGTTCGAGCGCTGTGACGAGAGCATCGCCCTGGCCACCATGTACACGGCCAACCACTTCCCGGGCGTGAAAGCGATCATCGCGTTGACCGAAAGCGGCTACACCCCGCTGATCATGTCGCGTATCCGTTCGTCGGTGCCGATCTACGCCTTCACTCCACACCGCGAAGCCCAGGCCCGCGCGGCGATGTTCCGTGGCGTGTACACCATCCCGTTCGACCCGGCGTCCCTGGCGCCGAACGAAGTCAGCCAGAAGGCGATCGACGAGCTGGTCAAACGCGGCGTTGTGGAAAAAGGCGACTGGGTCATCCTGACCAAGGGCGACAGCTACCACACCACCGGCGGCACCAACGGCATGAAGATCCTGCACGTTGGCGACCCGCAGGTCTGATTGACCCGCTGAAAAGCAAAAGCCCCGGCATGTGAGTGTCGGGGCTTTTTGGTTTCTGGATTTTGTATTGCCTTAGAGGGCCTCTTCGCGGGCAAGCCCTAATGCCAGTCAGTTAAGCGATGAAGGTCAACTGTAGGAGCAGCCGGTCGACGCTCGATTGCTCGCGAAAAACATTAACGATAACGCGAAAATTCTGAATGAACGCGGCGTCCTGAAGTTTTTCGCGAGCAAGCTCGCTCCTACAAATGCCTTAACTGACCGGCATTAGGGCTTGCCCGCTCCCACAGGGGGCGTGGCTCGGTCGCAGAATTTGAGATCAATCGAAAAACAGAGTGGCAGCAGCTAGCTCCCACAAGATTTTGAATCGTACTCAATTTTTGGGGCCGACGCGGTAACTGTGGGAGCTGGCTTGCCAGCGATGGCGGCGGCACATTCGACATCTTATTTGAAGGTGATGGCCTCTTCGCGGGCAATCATCGCTCCTACAGGAATCATGGTTGGTCACAGAATTTGCGCTCAACCCCGGGTCAGGAAGACATCGGCCAGCAGTTGATTACGCGGCAACCCCGCCAGGTACAGGCGTCGGGCAAAGGTGTCGACGCTGTCGGGGGCTCCGCAGAGCAAGGCCAGGGTTTGCCGGGAAACCAGCCGCAGTTGCGCCAAAGCGGCGGGCAGCTCAGCCGGGGTCCACAGTTCGATATTCAGGTTTTCGCGACTGGCCGCCATGGCTTGCAGGGGCTTGGCCAGATAATGCTCACTGGCATCATGGGCCAGGTGAATGACGCGGATCTCCCCCTGGTGATCCTGACGCAATGCTTCACGCAACACCCCGAACAACGGAGCCAGCCCGGTGCCGGCAGCCATCAGCCACAGCGGTCGGGCATGCCAGTCCGGATCGTAATGCAAGGCCCCGCCGCGTAACTCACCGAGGCGAATCTGATCACCGATGTTCAACTGACGGGCCGCGTCGCTGAATTCGCCGGGCAATCGGCAATCAAGGTGAAACTCGAGAAAGCGGTCTTCCTCCGGCAGGCTGGCGAGGGAATACGGCCGCGCCACATTACCGCTCCACAACACCAGATGCTGGCCGGCGCTGTAGCGCAAAGGCCGCTGGGGAGTCAAACGCAAGCGCAACACATTGGCACTCAGCCAGTCGACAGCCGCAACCTCAGCCGGGCGACCGTCCTGTTGCGGATCGAAGGTGTGTACCTGCAAGTCCTCGACCACCTGACACTGACACGCCAGACGCCAGCCTTGCTGGCGTTGTTGTGCGCCCAAGGCATCGGGACGCCTGTCACTGGGCAGCCCTTGCACACACTGAACCAGGCAGGCATGGCAACTGCCGGCACGACAGCTATAGGGCACCGCCACGCCGTTCTGATTCAGGGCATCGAGCAGATTGCTGCCCGCGGCCACCGACCACTGGCGATCGCCAACGCGTAATTCAGGCATCGGCGTTTTCCCACGCGGCCGCGCAGCGGTTACGGCCATCACGCTTGGCGCGATAGAGCGCCTGATCGGCCCGCTGCAAGGCGTCGTCGAGGTCATCCCCCAACTCCAGTAGGGTCATGCCGGCGCTAAGGCTGAGACTGCCAACCTTCAAGCCGACCAATTCGACATCCGTGAACGCAATGCGCAACCGCTCGCAGCACGAGGTCAAACTGTCGGCATCGCAATCGGGCAGCAGCACCACGAATTCTTCACCGCCGTAACGGGCCAGAACGTCGCCGTCGCGCAAGCACGCATTGGCCACGCCGGCAAAGGCTTGCAGCACCTGATCGCCTGCCGCATGGCCGTGTAGATCGTTGATGCGCTTGAAGTGATCGAGGTCGATCAGCGCCAGGCCATGTACGACGCCCGCATCCATGGCTTTCAGCTCTCGGGAGGCCAGGCGCAGGAAATGCCGACGATTGAACAGCCCCGTAAGTTCGTCGGTCGCTACCAGGTCTTCGAGCTGGCGCATCATCCCGCGCAGCGTGTCCTGATGCGCCTGCAATGCAAAACGCCGTTGACGCATGCGTTGGCGCGAGGCCTGGACGTAACCGGCATAAAGCACCAGCCAGACCAGCACAATCAACAACACGCACACCTGCAGCGCGGCCAACGCCGGATCGGGTAGCTGGAAGTGGTAACCCTCCCACAACGTGATCGAGCTGAAACTAAAGAACACCAGCAACGAACATCGTAGAAATGCACGACGGGACAAATGAAACAGGCCGAACAGCAGGATCAATACATAGAAGACCAGAAACGCCCCACGGGCGTCGCCCAAGTGCGCGATCAGCCAGGTTTGCCAACCCAGCCCCAGCAACACTTGGGCTTCGGTCAGGCTGGGGTCGGCGAAGCGCAGGTTACAGCCGCTATAAAACAGTGCGAACAGCGTTGCCTGGCTGATCACGACCAATGCACTGCCGATGGCCACGCCCGTCAGCGTGTCCTGATAGTGCCCGGTGAAAAACGCCAGCCAAAGCAACAGCAATGCCAAGGCATAAGTGCCGGCCGCGAGGGCGAATCGTTTAAGCAACAGGCGCTGGATGGCGTTATGGGTCAATCGTTGACTCACCAAATGAAAGGAGACTGACAGAGCGTCCTACTCTACAGACCGTGTGTCACTTTAGTGGCGTGGCCGATAAATGACCATTCAATTTTCTGTAGCCGCTGATCGCACCCTATAAGACCAACGTTTGACCACCGGCGCGTGTGCCCTTGAGCGAGGCGCGCTATACTGCCGCGCCTTTTTAGCGTCGCGCCAGCATGCCGGCGTGCCTTGAAAGGTGCTTGCAACCGACCGATACACCCAAGCTGCAAGCACCTTATTGAATGTTCCCGTCTTTTAGAGGAGCGCGACTCATGACCGTGATCAAGCAAGACGACCTGATTCAGAGCGTTGCCGACGCCCTGCAGTTCATTTCCTACTACCACCCCGTGGATTTCATCCAGGCGATGCACGAAGCCTACCTGCGCGAAGAATCGCCAGCGGCCCGCGACTCGATGGCACAGATCCTGATCAACTCGCGCATGTGCGCCACCGGCCATCGTCCGATCTGCCAGGACACCGGCATCGTGACCGTGTTTGTCCGCGTGGGCATGGACGTGCGTTGGGATGGCGCCACCATGAGCCTGGACGACATGATCAACGAAGGCGTTCGTCGCGCCTACAACCTGCCGGAAAACGTCCTGCGTGCTTCGATCCTCGCCGACCCGGCGGGTGCTCGCAAGAACACCAAGGACAACACCCCGGCCGTTATCCACTACTCCATCGTTCCGGGTAACACCGTGGAAGTGGACGTGGCGGCCAAGGGCGGCGGTTCCGAAAACAAGTCGAAAATGGCCATGCTCAACCCGTCCGACTCGATCGTCGACTGGGTTCTGAAGACCGTTCCGACCATGGGCGCCGGCTGGTGCCCACCGGGCATGCTCGGCATCGGCATCGGCGGCACCGCCGAGAAAGCCGCGGTGATGGCCAAGGAAGTGTTGATGGAGTCCATCGACATTCACGAGCTCAAGGCTCGCGGCCCACAGAATCGCATCGAAGAAATGCGCCTGGAGCTGTTCGAGAAGGTCAACCAGCTGGGCATCGGCGCCCAGGGCCTCGGCGGTCTGACCACCGTGCTCGACGTGAAGATCATGGACTACCCGACCCACGCAGCTTCCCTGCCGGTGTGCATGATCCCGAACTGCGCCGCCACCCGTCACACGCACTTTGTGCTCGATGGTTCCGGCCCGGTTGCCCAGGAGGCGCCACCGTTGGACGCCTACCCGGAAATCGTCTGGGAAGCGGGTCCGTCGGCTCGTCGCGTCAACCTCGACACCCTGACCCCGGAAGAAGTGCAGAGCTGGAAGCCGGGCGAAACCGTCCTGCTCAACGGCAAGATGCTCACCGGTCGCGACGCTGCGCACAAGCGCATGGTCGAGATGCTGAACAAGGGCGAAACCCTGCCGGTGGACCTCAAGGGCCGCTTCATCTACTACGTCGGCCCGGTTGATCCGGTGCGCGAAGAAGTCGTTGGCCCGGCAGGTCCTACCACCGCCACGCGGATGGACAAGTTCACCCGTCAGATCCTCGAGCAAACCGGCCTGCTGGGCATGATCGGCAAATCCGAGCGCGGCCCGACCGCTATCGAAGCGATCAAGGACCACAAAGCTGTTTACCTGATGGCTGTTGGCGGCGCGGCTTACCTGGTGGCGCAAGCCATCAAGAAATCCCGCGTTGTCGCTTTCGCCGAACTGGGCATGGAAGCGATCTACGAGTTCGACGTCAAGGACATGCCAGTCACCGTAGCGGTCGACAGCAAAGGCGAGTCCGTACACATCACCGGTCCTGCCATCTGGCAACAAAAGATCAGTGAAAGCCTGGCGGTAGAAGTGCAGTAAGCATTTCGACCGATCCGAAAAAGGCGACAGGGCTATCCCCTGTCGCCTTTTTTATTACCTGAAATTGCTCCCCCAGCAGGAGCTGCCGCAGGCTGCGATCTTTTGATCTTGATCAGCAGCGTTCTCAAAACGGCCCAAAGATCGCAGCCTGCGGC
>NZ_JBOIBY010000722.1:0-1737 GCF_050739655.1 Pseudomonas sp.
GCCAAGACCAAGTCTTGGGCGCTGGTTGATGTTCTCGAACGCGCTGTGGAAGTCTAAGGACTAGGGGTCGGAGAAATTATATGATTCAGACTCAATCCATGCTCGATGTGGCCGATAACAGCGGCGCACGCCGCGTTATGTGCATCAAGGTGCTGGGTGGCTCCCATCGTCGTTACGCTGGTATCGGTGACATCATCAAAGTTACCGTCAAGGAAGCAATTCCTCGCGGTAAGGTGAAAAAAGGCCAAGTGATGACTGCTGTTGTAGTCCGCACTCGTCACGGCGTACGCCGTGCAGATGGCTCCATTATCCGCTTTGATGGCAACGCTGCTGTTCTTCTGAACAACAAGCAAGAGCCGATCGGCACCCGTATCTTTGGGCCAGTGACCCGTGAACTTCGTACTGAGAAGTTCATGAAGATCGTCTCGCTCGCCCCAGAAGTGCTGTAAGGAGATCCGACATGCAAAAGATTCGTCGTGACGACGAGATCATCGTGATCGCCGGCAAAGACAAAGGTAAGCGCGGTAAGGTGCTGAAGGTTCTTGCTGACAACCGTCTGGTTGTTGGTGGTCTGAACCTGGTCAAGCGCCATACCAAGCCTAACCCGATGTCGGGCGTACAGGGCGGTATCGTCGAGAAAGAAGCGCCACTGCACGCTTCCAACGTCGCCATCTTCAACGGCGAAACCAACAAGGCTGACCGCGTTGGTTTCAAAGTAGAAGACGGTAAGAAAATTCGTGTCTTCAAGTCGACCCAAAAAGCGGTTGATGCTTGAACACTGCTAGGTAGAAGACCATGGCACGACTAAAAGAGATTTACCGGAAGGAAATCGCACCGAAGCTTAAGGAAGAACTTAAGCTGTCGAACGTGATGGAAGTTCCGCGCGTTACCAAAATCACCTTGAACATGGGTCTGGGCGAAGCGATCGGTGACAAAAAAGTCATCGAGCACGCTGTTGCTGACCTGGAAAAGATCACCGGCCAGAAAGTCGTTGTGACCTACGCTCGCAAATCCATCGCTGGCTTTAAAGTCCGTGAAGGTTGGCCGATCGGCGTCAAAGTGACCCTGCGCCGTGAGCGTATGTACGAGTTCCTGGATCGTCTGCTGTCGATCTCCCTGCCTCGGGTTCGTGACTTCCGCGGCCTGAATGCCAAGTCCTTCGATGGTCGTGGCAACTACAGCATGGGCGTGAAAGAGCAGATCATTTTCCCGGAAATCGACTACGACAAGATCGATGCTCTCCGCGGTCTGGACATTACCCTGACCACCACTGCCAAGAACGATGACGAAGGCCGCGCTCTGCTGCGTGCTTTCAAATTCCCGTTCCGCAACTGATTGGAGTAGGAAAATGGCCAAGAAGAGCATGAAAAACCGTGAGCTGAAGCGTCAGCTCACTGTTGCCAAGTACGCCACCAAGCGTGCAGCGCTGAAAGCTATCATCGTCGATCTGAACGCAAGTCCAGAAGCGCGTTGGGAAGCTACCGTAGCTCTGCAGAAGCAACCACGTGACGCGAGCGCTTCGCGCATGCGTAACCGTTGCCGCTTGACTGGTCGTCCGCACGGCGTTTACCGCAAGTTCGGCCTGGGCCGTAACAAACTGCGTGAAGCGGCAATGCGTGGTGACGTACCAGGTCTGGTTAAAGCCAGCTGGTAAGTACTGTCAAAGTCTCGGTGCAAGGGTTCGCAAGAACCTGACCACCGGTGGCCTTGAATCTGGATCAAGCCCCTATTGGGGCT
>NZ_JBOIBY010000723.1:0-7997 GCF_050739655.1 Pseudomonas sp.
CGGGCATGGTGATTGTCTGCGACGGTACCGATGAAGCGGCCGAGCGTATCGCTCGCGTGCTGCACAACGACCCGGCGACCGGCGTTATGCGTCACGCCGATGCCGGTTACCAGATCGCCATCGACTGTGCCAAGGAACAAGGGCTGAACCTGCCGATGATCACCGGCAAGTAATGCTTGCCCTGTAGGAGCTGCCGAAGGCTGCGATCTTTTGATCTTGATCTTTAAAGATCGCAGCCTCGTTTCACTCGACAGCTCCTACAGGGGATTACCAACCCAGAATAACAATCCACAGAGGTTGAATCATGGCTGCTACTGACGAACGTGCAGGCAACAAACCGTTGATCGAGAAGCGCTCGATCGACTACATCCCGGAAGCGGAAAGACACGGTCGTCTGTTCAGCCAGTTCACCCTGTGGATGGGTGCCAACCTGCAAATCACCGCAATCGTCACCGGCGCTCTGGCCGTGGTGCTCGGCGGGGATGTGTTCTGGTCGTTGATCGGTCTGTTGATCGGTCAACTGCTGGGCGGCGGGGTGATGGCGCTGCATGCGGCGCAAGGGCCGAAGCTTGGCCTGCCGCAAATGATCTCCAGCCGCGTGCAGTTCGGTGTTTATGGTGCGGCCATCCCGATTGTGTTGGTGTGCCTGATGTACCTCGGTTTCACTGCCACGGGCACGGTGCTGTCCGGGCAGGCCCTGGGCCAGTTGTTTGGCGTCAGCGACAGCGTCGGTATTCTTGTTTTCGCCAGTGTCATCGTGCTGGTCACGGTGCTCGGTTATCGGGTGATCCATTGGATCGGCCGTCTGGCCAGTGTCATTGGCGTGATTGCCTTTGTGTATCTGTTCAGTCGTCTGATGAGCCAGGTTGACGTTGGCGCTCTGTTGCAAATCCGTCACTTCAGCTGGAGCAGTTTCCTGCTTGCGGTGTCGCTTGCGGCCTCCTGGCAGATCGCTTTCGGCCCTTACGTGGCTGACTATTCCCGCTATTTGCCGAGCAAGATTTCTTCGGTGAAAACCTTTTTTGCCGCAGGCGCAGGTTCGGTCATTGGCGCACAGGTGGCGATGATCCTTGGTGTATTTGCCGCGGCCTCGGCCAACGGTCAGTTCGCCGGGCACGAAGTGGCCTACATCGTTGGTTTGGGCGGTACCGGTGCCACCGCTGCGCTGCTGTACTTCAGCATCGCGTTCGGCAAGGTCACCATCTCCACGCTGAACTCCTACGGCAGCTTCATGTGCATTGCGACCATCATCAGCGGTTTCCGTGGTGACCTGAAGGTATCGCGCATGCAGCGCTTGCTCTTCGTACTGGTCATTGTCGGTGCGGCGACCCTGATGGCGTTGCTCGGCCAGCACTCGTTCCTCGGTGCGTTCAAGTCATTCATCCTGTTCCTCCTGGCGTTCTTCACGCCATGGAGCGCAATCAACCTGGTGGACTACTACTGTATTACCCGCGAACGCTATGACGTACCGGCGCTGGCTGACCCTAATGGTCGTTACGGCCGCTGGAACATGCTCGGTATCAGCGTCTACGTGTTCGGTGTGCTGGTGCAGTTACCGTTCATCTCCACCAAGTTCTATACCGGTCCACTGGTAGCAGCATTGGGTGATGTGGATATCTCCTGGATTATCGGTCTGGTGCTGCCCGCTGCCGTGTACTACGTATGCGCAAAAAAATGGCACGGTGCAGTGCCCGATCAACTGATTCTGCCGGTCGAGCAGGACAGCGTTGTACAACCTAAAACAAACGGGACCGGCCGCGCTGCGGCGCAGGCCTGATTGGACGTAGACAGGGCTGGATGCCTCTTGACTGCCGTAAGCCAATTCATGATTAGGAGCGTCACAACAATGAAATCGAACAAGACCCTGCTGACCACACTGCTTTCCATGGGCCTGCTGGCCAGTGCCGGCGCCACTCAGGCAGCGGGCTGGTGCGAGTCGGGCAAGCCGGTGAAATTCGCCGGCCTGAACTGGGAAAGCGCCATGTTGCTGACCGACGTGCTGCAAGTCGTGTTGGAGAAAGGCTACGACTGCAAGACCGACAGCCTGCCGGGCAACTCCATCGCCATGGAAAACGCCCTGAGCAGCAATGACATCCAGGTGTTTGCCGAAGAGTGGGTTGGCCGCAGCGAGGTCTGGAACAAGGCCGAGAAGGCCGGCAAAGTCGTCGGTGTCGGCGCTCCTGTGGTTGGCGCCATCGAAGGCTGGTACGTGCCGCGCTACGTGATCGAAGGCGATGCCAAGCGCAAGCTGGAAGCCAAGGCGCCGGACCTGAAAAACATTGCCGACCTGGCCAAGTACTCCGAGGTATTCAAGGACGCTGAAGAGCCATCCAAGGGCCGTTTCTATAACTGCCCGGCCGGCTGGACCTGTGAGCTGGACAACAGCGAAATGCTGAAAAGCTACGGCCTGGAAAAAAGCTACACCAACTTCCGCCCAGGCACCGGCCCGGCGCTGGATGCCGCTGTGCTGTCGAGCTACAAGCGTGGCGAGCCGATCCTGTTCTACTACTGGTCGCCAACGCCGCTGATGGGCCTGGTCGACGCGGTAAAACTCGAAGAGAAGCCGGGCGTAAACAAAACCGTGACCATCAAGGTCGGCCTGTCCAAGACTTTCCACGACGAAGCCCCGGAACTGGTGGCCGTGCTGGAAAAGGTCAACCTGCCAATCGACCTGCTGAACCAGAACCTGGGTCGCATGAGCAAAGAGCGAATCGAATCACCAAAACTGGCCAAGATCTTCCTCAAGGAACATCCTGAAGTGTGGCATCAGTGGGTGAGCGAAGACGCAGCCAAGAAAATCGACGCGGCCTTGTAGGTTGAGCTTCTCCGGCTGCCGGCTGCGGCAGTCGGATGCTTGATCGCAACCCCTTGATTGAGAGTCTCCTTATGTTTCCCGAAAGCTTTACCTTTTCCATCGCCGACTGGGTCAACGGTTGGGTCGATTCGCTGGTCACCAACTACGGCGATGTGTTCCGGCACATCTCTGACACCCTGTTGTGGGCCATCGTCAACCTTGAAAGCCTGCTGCGTGCAGCGCCCTGGTGGCTGATGCTGGCCATCGTGGCCGGTGTGGCCTGGCATGCGACCCGCAAGGTCGCGACCACCGCCGTCATCGTCGGTTTACTGTTCCTGGTGGGTGCCGTCGGCCTCTGGGACAAGTTGATGCAGACCTTGGCGCTGATGATGGTGGCGACGGTCATCTCGGTATTGATCGGCATTCCACTGGGCATCCTTTCGGCGCGTAGCAATCGCCTGCGTTCGATATTGATGCCGTTGCTGGACATCATGCAGACCATGCCGAGCTTCGTGTACCTGATCCCGGTACTGATGCTGTTCGGCCTGGGCAAGGTCCCGGCGATTTTCGCCACCGTGATCTATGCCGCTCCGCCGCTGATCCGCCTGACCGATCTGGGCATCCGCCAGGTCGACGGTGAAGTGATGGAGGCCATCAACGCCTTCGGCGCCAACCGCTGGCAGCAACTGTTCGGCGTGCAACTGCCGCTGGCCTTGCCGAGCATCATGGCCGGGATCAACCAGACCACCATGATGGCCCTGTCGATGGTAGTAATCGCCTCGATGATCGGTGCCCGTGGACTGGGCGAAGACGTGCTGGTGGGGATTCAGACCCTCAACGTTGGACGTGGCCTGGAAGCCGGTCTGGCGATCGTGATTCTGGCAGTGGTGATCGACCGCATTACTCAGGCGTATGGTCGGCCACGGCATGAGGTGAGCAAATGAACAACGCAACCGTGAGCAAGATTGAAGTCAAAAACGTCTTCAAGATTTTCGGCAACCGCTCCAAGGATGCGCTGGCCATGGTCGGCCAGGGCAAGACCAAAGAGCAGGTGCTGTCCGAGACCGGCTGCGTGGTCGGCGTCAACGACCTGTCGCTGAGCATCGGCAGCGGCGAGATCTTCGTGATCATGGGCTTGTCGGGTTCCGGCAAATCCACGTTGGTGCGCCACTTCAACCGCCTGATCGATCCGACCAGCGGCGCGATCCTGGTGGACGGTGTGGACATCCTGCAATACGACATGGAAGCCCTGCGCGAATTTCGACGTCGCAAGATCAGCATGGTGTTCCAGAGCTTCGGCCTTTTGCCGCACAAGACCGTGCTGGACAACGTCGCCTACGGCCTGAAAATCCGTGGCGAGAGCAAAGCCATGTGCAACGAACGTGCGCTGCACTGGATCAACACCGTGGGCCTCAAGGGCTACGAAAACAAATACCCGCACCAGCTCTCGGGCGGTATGCGTCAGCGTGTGGGCCTGGCCCGCGCCCTAGCGGCAGACACCGACATCATCCTCATGGACGAAGCCTTCAGCGCCCTCGATCCGTTGATCCGCGCAGAGATGCAGGACCAGTTGCTGGAGCTGCAAAAAACCCTGCACAAGACCATCGTCTTCATCACCCACGACCTGGACGAGGCCGTGCGCATCGGCAACCGCATCGCGATCCTCAAGGACGGCCGCCTGATCCAGGTCGGCACGCCGAAAGAGATCCTGCATTCGCCGGCGGATGAGTATGTCGACCGGTTTGTGCAGCGTCGGGCGGCGGTGGTTTGATGATCGTTCCCACGCTCTGCGTGGGAATGCATCCCGTGACGCTCCGCGTCACCGTGCGCAAGGCATGAGTCATGCGCTGAAATCGGGACGCAGAGCGTCCCCGGCGGCGTTCCCACGCAGAGCGTGGGAACGATCAAATTCAAGAGGTTGAAGATGTCCCAGGCTGAAAAAATCGTTATCGCCGACGCCCCGTTGCGTTGGCAGGATGTGGTGGCCGTAGCTCGTCATGGCGCGCAGCTGGCGCTGTCGGCTCAAGCCTGGGCACGGATCGACAATGCGCAGGCCATCGTCCAGCGCATCGTCAGCAGTGGTGAACGCGCCTATGGCGTGAACACCGGCCTGGGCGCGCTGTGCAACGTGTCCCTCAAGGACGAACAGCTCAGCCAACTGTCGCGCAACACCCTGCTCAGCCACGCCTGTGGCGTCGGTGCACCGCTGGCCGACGAGCAGACCCGCGCGATCATGTGCGCGTCCATCCTCAACTTCACCCAAGGAAAATCCGGCGTTCATCGCCAGGTCGTCGAAGCCTTGCTGGCGTTGCTCAACAAGGGCATTACCCCACAAGTGCCGTCCCAGGGTTCGGTCGGTTACCTGACTCACATGGCCCACATCAGCATCGCCTTGCTGGGTGTTGGCAACGTCAGCTATCGCGGGCAAATCATTTGCGCGCAACAAGCCTTGGCCGAAGAAGGCCTGCAACCGGTTCAACTCGGCGCCAAGGACGGGCTGTGCCTGGTCAACGGTACGCCGTGCATGACCGGCCTGAGCGCCCTGGCCATCGCCGACGCCACGCGTCTGCTGCAATGGGCCGACGTGATCAGCGCCATGAGCTTCGAGGCCCAGCGCGGGCAGATCGCCGCGTTCGACGCCGAGATCATCGCGCTCAAGCCGCATCCGGGCATGCAGCAGGTCGGGATCAATCTGCGGGCGCTGCTCGACGGCAGTGAAGTGATCGCCCAGAGCAAAGGCATCCGTACTCAGGACGCCCTGAGCATCCGCTCGATTCCGCAGGTGCATGGCGCCGCTCGCGATCAGCTCGAACATGCCATCAAGCAAGTCGAAATCGAACTCAACGGCTGCACCGACAACCCGTTGTTGCTGGGCACGCCGGACAACTTCCGCGTCATGTCCCAGGCCAACCCGCACGGTCAATCGGTGGCGATGGCGGCGGATCTGCTGGCCATCGCCATGGCGGAAATCGGCTCCATCGCCGAGCGTCGCCTGGACCGGTTGATCAACCCGCACGTCAGTGGTCTGCCGGCCTTCCTGGTGGCCAATCCGGGGGTAAACTCCGGGATGATGATCGTGCAGTACGTCGCCGCTTCACTGTGCGCGGAAAACCGTCAGCTGGCGCAACCGGCAGTGCTCGATAACTACGTCACCTCGGGCCTGCAGGAAGACCACCTGAGCATGGGCACCAACGCCGCGTTGAAGCTGCATCGCGCCCTGGAAAACTGCACGCAGATCCTCGCCATCGAGTACCTGCTGGCTGGCCAGGCCTTCGAATTCCTCAAGGAACAACGTTTCGGTGCCGGCACGGATGCAGCGTGGCGTCTGCTGCGCGAACGCGTACCGGCTTACGATCAGGACCGTTGGCTGGCGCCGGACATCGCCGCCGCTGCCGGCATATTGAAAGACCCGGTTGTGCTGCAAAAAGCCTTACCGAATTTGCACTGATTTCCCTACACCAGCGTGCCAAGGCGCCAGCCCGCTCAAAAGGCGGGAAGCGACGGACAACGGATATCTGTGCAGCGTCTGGTAGTTGATTACAACTCTCACAAGGAGCCCCAAATGACAGCGCTAAACCTGATCCCCGGCCAACTGAGCCTCGCCCAACTGCGTGATGTGTATCAGCAACCGGTGAAACTGACCCTCGACAGCAGTGCGTCCAAGCAGATCGAAGCCAGCGTCGCGTGCGTGGAACAGATCCTCGCCGAAAACCGCACCGCTTACGGCATCAACACCGGTTTCGGCTTGCTGGCCTCGACCCGCATCGCCAGCGAAGACCTGGAAAATCTCCAGCGCTCGCTGGTGTTGTCCCACGCGGCTGGTGTCGGCGAGCCAATCAGCGACGAGCTGTGCCGCCTGGTCATGGTGCTCAAGGTCAACAGCCTGAGCCGTGGTTTCTCCGGTATCCGTCGCGTGGTGATCGACGCGCTGATCGCCCTGATCAACGCCGAGGTCTATCCGCATATCCCGCTCAAGGGCTCGGTCGGTGCGTCGGGCGATTTGGCCCCGCTGGCACATATGTCCCTGGTGCTGCTGGGTGAGGGCAAGGCTCGCTACAAGGGCGAGTGGATGGAGGCGACCGAGGCGCTGAAAGTCGCCGGCCTGACCCCGCTGACCCTGGCCGCGAAAGAAGGTCTGGCGCTGCTCAACGGCACTCAGGTGTCCACCGCATTCGCTTTGCGTGGGTTGTTCGAAGGTGAAGATCTGTTCGCCAGTGCTCTGGCGTTGGGTGGCCTGACCGTTGAAGCGGTGCTTGGCTCGCGTTCGCCATTCGACGCACGCATCCACGCCGCCCGTGGCCAGAAGGGCCAGATCGACGCCGCCGCTGCTTACCGCGACCTGCTGGGTGAGCGCAGCGAAGTGTCCGACTCCCACGAGAACTGCGAAAAAGTGCAGGATCCGTACTCACTGCGCTGCCAGCCGCAAGTCATGGGCGCTTGCCTGACCCAGTTCCGTCAGGCTGCTGAAGTGCTGGCGGTGGAAGCCAACGCCGTCTCCGACAACCCGTTGGTGTTCGCTGCCGAAGGCGATGTGATTTCCGGTGGTAACTTCCACGCCGAGCCGGTGGCCATGGCCGCTGACAACATGGCGCTGGCCATCGCTGAAATCGGCTCCCTGAGCGAGCGTCGCATCTCGTTGATGATGGACAAGCACATGTCGCAACTGCCGCCGTTCCTGGTGGCCAATGGCGGTGTGAACTCCGGTTTCATGATCGCCCAGGTGACCGCCGCGGCACTGGCCAGCGAAAACAAGGCGCTGTCCCATCCGCATTCGGTGGACAGCCTGCCGACTTCCGCCAACCAGGAAGACCACGTTTCCATGGCTCCAGCAGCCGGCAAGCGTCTGTGGGAAATGGCTGCAAACACCCGGGGCATTCTCGCCGTCGAATGGCTGGCCGCGGTTCAGGGCCTGGACCTGCGCAACGGCTTGAAGACTTCGCCGAAGCTGGAAAAGGCTCGCGCGATTCTGCGTAACGAAGTGCCGTTCTACGAGAAGGACCGCTTCTTTGCGCCAGACATCAATGCGGCGACTGAGTTGTTGGCTTCGCGGTGTCTGACTGAACTGATCACAACAAAACTGCTACCTAGCTTCTAACCCCCCACACTGATCGTTCCCACGCTCCGCGTGGGAATGCAGCCCGTGACGCTCCGCGTCACTGGACGCGGAGCGTCCCTTGAGGCATTCCCACGCAGAGCGTGGGAA
>NZ_JBOIBY010000724.1:0-1368 GCF_050739655.1 Pseudomonas sp.
AGCCCGCTCCCACAAGGTTTGTGTCGTACACAAATCATATGAACAATGCAGAAACCTGTGGGAGTGGGCTTGCCCGCGATTGCGGACTGTCAGTCACCACAATATTGATAAGAGTTGCTCCGGTTCAACCGCGAGGGTGGTGTTTGGCGTGCAGATCCTGCAAGCGGGCTCGGGCGACATGGGTGTAGATCTGAGTCGTCGACAAGTCGCTGTGCCCGAGCAGCATCTGCACCACCCGCAGGTCGGCACCGTGATTGAGCAAGTGCGTGGCGAATGCATGGCGCAAGGTGTGCGGTGACAGCGATTTGCCGATTCCGGCGACCTTGGCCTGGTGCTTGATACGGTGCCAGAACGTCTGGCGCGTCATCTGCTCGCCACGCTGACTGGGAAACAATACATCGCTGGGTCGTCCGCCGAGCAGATCAATGCGGGCATCGCGCATGTAGCGCTCGACCCAGACAATCGCTTCTTCCCCCATAGGCACCAACCGCTCCTTGCTGCCCTTGCCCATCACACGCAACACGCCCTGGCGCAGGTTGACCTGTTCCAGTGTCAGACTGATCAACTCCGTCACTCGCAAACCACAGGCGTAGAGCACTTCGAGCATGGCGCGATCGCGCTGGCCGATCGCTTCGCTCAAATCAGGCGCCTTCAGCAGGGCTTCCACATCGGCTTCCGACAGGGATTTGGGCAGCGGCCTGCCGAGTTGCGGCATATCGACCCGTAGCGTCGGGTCGATGGCGATCAACTTTTCACGCAGTAAATATCGATAGAAGCCACGCACCCCGGAGAGAAATCGTGCGGTCGAACGGGGCTTGTAGTTTTGCTCCAGACGCCAGGCCAGGTGATCAAGGATCAACTCGCGACCGGCATTGACCAGCTCCAGGTTTTTGTCCTGCAACCAACCATTGAACAGGGCGAGGTCGCTGCGATAGGCATCGCGGGTGTTGTCGGAAAGACCTTTTTCCAGCCACAGAGCGTCGAGAAACTGGTCTATCAGAGGATGATCAATGGCAGGCATAAAGGCTCAGGCAAGAACGGTAGTACGGCCACGGAAGATAAATCGCGGGCAACAAAAAAGCAGCCCGTAGGCTGCTTTTTTCTGCATCGGAAGCTGGACTTAAGCCAGTTTTTCCTTGATGCGAGCTGCTTTACCCGACAGGTCACGCAGGTAGTACAGCTTGGCTTTACGTACGTCACCGCGACGCTTGACAGCCATGCTGTCGATTTGCGGGCTGTAAGTCTGGAAAGTACGCTCTACGCCAACACCGTTGGAGATTTTACGAACGGTGAATGCACTGTTTACGCCGCGGTTACGCTTGGCGATAACAACACCTTCGAACGCTTGCAGACGCGAACGGTCGCCTT
>NZ_JBOIBY010000725.1:0-1768 GCF_050739655.1 Pseudomonas sp.
CGATCATCCTGATTGGTCGCGGCGTCTACAGGTTTTTCGCGAGCAAGCTCGCTCCTACAGGGTTCAGGCTTTACGCCAGTTCAGAATCATCAGCGTCACCACTCCCGCCACAATCCCCCAAAACGCCGAACCGATGGAAAACAGTGTCAGCCCCGATGCCGTGACCATGAAGGTAATCAGCGCCGCTTCACGCTCCTTCACTTCGCTCATGGCGATACTCAGGCCATTGATGATCGAGCCGAACAACGCCAGTGCGGCAATCGACAGCACCAGTTCCTTGGGCAGTGCGGCAAACAGCGCCGCCAGCGTTGCACCGAACACACCGGCGATGCCGTAGAAAATTCCGCACCACACGGCTGCTGTGTAGCGTTTATTGCGATCTTCATGGGCATGTGGCCCTGTGCAGATGGCTGCGCTGATGGCGGCCAGGTTGATGCCATGGGAACCGAACGGCGCCAGCAGTAACGAGGCGATGCCCGTGGCAGTGATCAGCGGCGAGGCCGGCACGGTGTAGCCGTCGGCGCGCAGCACGGCAATACCGGGCATGTTTTGCGAAGTCATCGCCACCACGAACAACGGGATACCAATGCTGATCGTTGCGGCCAGCGAGAAATGCGGCGTGGTCCAGACCGGGGTCGCCACTTCCAGGTGGAAACCGCTGAAATCCAGCAGCCCCATGAACCCGGACAGGGCAGTACCGATCAACAAGGCCGCCAGCACGGCGTAGCGGGGTGACAGGCGTTTGACCAGCAAGTAGGTGAAGAACATGCCGAGCACCAGCGCGGTGCGATGTTGGGCCGCGACGAAAATCTCGCTGCCGATCTTGAACAGAATGCCGGCCAGTAATGCGGCCGCCAATGACGCCGGGATCTTTTTCACCAGGCGCTCGAAACTGCCGGTCAGGCCGCAAATCGTCACCAGCACTGCGCAGGTAATGTAGGCACCGATGGCTTCGCCGTAACTCACGCCACCGAGGCTGGTGATCAACAGGGCAGCGCCCGGGGTCGACCAGGCAATGGTAATGGGTGTGCGATAGCGCAGGGACAGACCGATGGAACACACCGCCATGCCGATGGAAATCGCCCAGATCCACGACGAAATCTGCCCGCTGGTCAGGCCAGCGGCTTGCCCGGCCTGGAACATCAGCACCAGGGAACTGGTGTAGCCGGTCATCATCGCGATGAATCCGGCGACGATGGCTGAAGGCGACGTATCGGCCAGGGGGCGCAACTGCGTGTGCGTGGCGTCGTTCATGACGGCAGGGATCCTGTTTGTGCTGGAGTTGTCCGGGGCGTTGCCCCCTGTAGGAGCGAGCTTGCTCGCGAAGGTCGTCAACGAAAACGCTGGGTGCCTGACACCCCGCGGTGGTCTATCGTTTTTCGCGAGCAAGCTCGCTCCTAAAGGGAGGGCGAGCAACGCCACTGTTTGTGGGTTTAAGCCTAAACTCAAAAGTAACCAGACGTTGCGATACAGCCGAGGCAACATTAAGCCGTACAGTGTGTTGCCACCGTCCATTGTGTACAATCGCAGTGTTTTTTACGCGATACTTGCCAGCGACCCACTGTGCCGTATTACAGTCACGGTCAATTCGCCGCAGTTCTCCCGACTCGAGTGCCCATGAACGAACAGTTGCAGCCCCTCAAGAAACAACCGCGAGCAGGCAAAGCCGGCCGCAGCGGTACCCAGGACGATATTGTCTACGCGCATATCTTCGAGGCCATCCTCGAACAGCGTCTGGCGCCCGGCACCAAGTTGAGCGAAGAAGCGC
>NZ_JBOIBY010000726.1:0-11273 GCF_050739655.1 Pseudomonas sp.
GCTCCTACATGGGAATGTGGTTCCCTGTAGGAGCTGCCGAAGGCTGCGATCTTTTTGCGGTTTATTCGATCCAGCGGTAAATCGGCGTATCCGCGCCACTCTCCACTTTCACATCTGCACTGTGCCGCAAGCGCACCAACAGCCGCTTGCCTGCCGCCGCGCTACCGGTCAGCGCTTCCAGTTGATCGAGCAAATCCGGACCGCTCAATTGCCCGGCCTTGCGCAGCAAATCCCTGGCAATCTGCCACGCCGCATCATCCTGATTCAGCGATTTGGCCGGCGTTGCAGCGACCTCGGTTTTCTCCACCTGCAATTGCGCGCCGAGGCGTGCCCAATCGGCGTCATCCATCTCCAGCGTCAAATCCACCGGCCAGTCGCCGATGCTTCCGCGAATTCGCAACATAAGTCCGCTCCTGCACATTTCTGACTTGCATGCTCCCACGGGACTTGTGCAACGCCAAGCAGCCAGTCAAACTCTCCGGCAATACGTTATAAGATTACATAACATAATCTTCATTTTACTTTTCGGAGCCTCACCATGCGTCGTCTGCTGCTCGCTTTGCCGTTTGCCTTGTTGCCGCTGGCTGTCGCCCATGGGGCTGACGAGCATGATCACGACCATGAACACGGCAGCCTCGGCGCCCATGAACATGGCGTCGGTCGCCTGAACGCGGCGTTGGACGGCCAGACACTGGAACTGGAGCTGGAGAGCCCGGCGATGAACCTGGTGGGTTTCGAACACGCCGCCACCACTGATGCCGACAAAGCCAAAGTCGCCGCCGTCCGCGCCCAGCTGGAAAAACCGTTGGCCCTGTTCAACCTGCCGAAAGACGCCGGTTGTGCCGTGGCGAGCCAGGAACTGGAAAGCCCGTTGTTTGGTGATAAACCCAAAGCCCACGGCGATCATGATCAGGATGCCAAGGACGAACATCACCATGACCACAGCGAAATCCACGCCCACTACCACTTCACCTGCGCCACGCCTGAAGCGCTGAAGACCCTGGATCTGGCGAACGTTTTCAACACGTTCCCGGCGACCCAGAAAATTCAGGTACAACTGATCGGCCCGAGTGGGCAGCAAGGTGTCGAAGTCACCGCCAAGGCCGCCTCCCTCAAATTCTGAAGTCACGTAGATCCCCCTCCTGTAGGAGCTGTCGAGTGAAACGAGGCTGCGATCTTTTGATTTTTAGAAGCAAAAGATCGCAGCCTGCGGCAGCTCCTACACAGGTCATTAACATCATGAAATCGGCGCCATGACCCAAGCACTCATCGAACTGTCCAACCTGGGCTTCAGTTGGCCCGGCCATCCGCCGCTGCTGGATATCCCGGCCTTTCGCCTGGAACCGGGGGAAACGCTGTTCCTCAAAGGCCCCAGCGGCAGTGGCAAGACCACCCTGCTCGGCCTGCTCGGCGGAGTGCAAAAACCTGATCGCGGCAACATTCGCCTGCTGGGCCAGGAGCTGACCGAACTGTCGGCCGGCGCCCGCGATCACTTTCGCGTCGACCACACCGGCTACATCTTCCAGCAATTCAACTTGCTGCCGTTTCTGTCGGTGCGCGAGAACGTCGAACTGCCCTGCCACTTTTCGAAACTGCGTGCCACGCGTGCAAAACAGCGTCACGGCAGCGTCGATAAAGCGGCCGCCACCCTGCTCGCACATTTGGGCTTGAAGGATGAAAACATCCTCAGTCGCCGCGCCGATTCACTGTCCATCGGCCAACAGCAACGGGTCGCTGCCGCACGAGCCTTGATCGGCCAACCTGAGCTGGTGATAGCCGATGAGCCGACGTCAGCTCTCGATTACGACGCCCGCGAAAACTTCATTCGCCTGCTGTTTACCGAATGCCGAGAAGCCGGGTCGAGCCTGTTGTTCGTCAGCCATGACCAGAGCCTGGCGCCGCTGTTCGATCGCAACCTGTCGCTGGCCGAACTCAATCGCGCCGCCACCCCGTCCGAGGTCTGAGATGTATTTGTTTCGTCTAGCCATGGCCAGCCTGGCTAACCGCCGCTTCACCGCGATTCTGACTGTGTTCGCCATCGCCCTTTCAGTCTGCCTGTTGCTGGCCGTCGAGCGGGTGCGCACTGAGGCCAAGGCCAGTTTTGCCAGCACCATCAGCGGCACTGACCTGATCGTCGGCGCGCGGTCCGGCTCGGTGAACCTGCTCTTGTATTCGGTGTTCCGCATCGGCAACGCCACCAACAACATCCGCTGGGACAGCTTCGAACACTTTGCCAACAATCCGAAAGTGAAGTGGGCGATCCCGATGTCCCTCGGTGATTCCCACCGTGGCTACCGGGTGATGGGCACCACCGAGGCGTACTTCGAGCACTACCAATACGGTCGCCAGCAACACCTGGAATTGGCCGATGGTCGAGCCTTCGCCAGCGACCCGTTCGAGGTGGTGCTCGGTGCCGAAGTGGCTGACGCGCTGCACTACAAACTCGGCGACAAACTGGTGCTGTCCCACGGCGTGGCCGTGATCAGCCTGGTCAAGCATGACGACAAGCCGTTCACTGTGGTCGGCGCCCTCAAGCGCACCGGCACGCCCGTAGACCGCACGCTGCACATCAGCCTCGGCGGCATGGAAGCAATTCACATTGATTGGCACAGCGGCGTACCCGCCCGTGGCAATGGACGCATCAGCGCCGACCAGGCACGCAACATGGACCTGACACCCCAGGCGATCACCGCGTTCATGCTCGGCCTCAACAGCAAGATTTCCACCTTTGCCCTTCAACGAGAAATCAACGAGTTCCGTGGCGAACCGATGCTGGCGATCCTCCCCGGCGTGGCGCTGCAAGAACTGTGGAGCCTGATGAGCACAGCCGAAAAAGCCCTGTTCGTGGTCTCCTTGTTTGTAGTGCTGACCGGGTTGATCGGCATGCTCACGGCAATTCTCACCAGCCTCAACGAACGACGTCGGGAAATGGCAATTTTGCGTTCGGTGGGCGCGCGACCGTGGCACGTCGCGACTCTGCTGATACTGGAGGCGTTTGCCCTGGCCTTGGCCGGCGTGGTCGCCGGGGTGGCGCTGCTTTACGTGTGCATTGCGGCGGCCCAAGGTTACGTGCAAGCCAATTACGGCCTGTTTCTGCCGCTGGCGTGGCCGAGCGAATATGAATGGACGCTGCTCGGTGGCATCCTCATCGCCGCGCTGCTGATGGGCAGCGTGCCGGCCTGGCGCGCTTATCGCCAATCCTTGGCCGATGGCCTGTCGATCCGTCTATGAGGACTTTGAACATGCCCCGCGCTGTTTTTGCGCTGTTGATGCTGGTCGCCCTTCCGTTGTGGGCGGCCGAACCGAGAGAGCTGACCTGGTCGGAAATGATTCCACCGGATGCAGCACCAGAAGTACCGAACATGACGCCCCTGCACGACCTGTCGAAAATAGGCGATGCACTGTCCGCCGAGTCGGCGCCAGCGGCCAAGCAAGACCTGCCCAACGCGCCGGTAGTCAAAGACCTCGATGGACAGAACATTCGCCTGCCGGGCTACATCGTGCCGCTGGAGGTAAACGAAGAAGGTCGCACCACGGACTTTTTGCTGGTGCCGTATTTCGGCGCCTGCATCCACGTCCCGCCACCGCCATCGAACCAGATCGTGCACGTCAAAAGCGAAGTGGGCGTGAAGGTCGACGAGTTGTATCAGCCGTACTGGATCGAAGGTGCGATGCAGGTCAAAGCCTCCACCAGCGAGTTGGCGGATGCCGGGTATCAGATGGAGGCGGACAAGATTTATTTGTATGAACTGCCGGAGTGAATCCGGTCGTTTTTGTGTTGTTAAGTAGTCCGCTTTCGCGAGCAAGCCCGCTCCCACAGTTGACCGCGTTCTAATGTGGGAGCGGGCTTGCTCGCGAAGGGGCCATCAAAAACACCCACAAATTCATGACATGCCACTTTCATTGAGCTGAGTCAAAAGACCCATTCGTTAGCAGCCTTACCATTGGACATCAAAAATTTTTAACGTCCTTTGGAGCCCCCCATGAACAAGTCCTTGCTCGGCGCCTCGCTGATTGCCCTGGCGCTCGCGGCCCCGCTTGCCCACGCCCACGAGGCCGGCGACATCATCCTCCGTGCTGGCGCGATCACCGTTAACCCTGAAGCCGACAGCTCCAGCGTCAAGGTCGACCAAGGCCCGCTGCGCGGTGCCGATCTGGGTGGCAAGGCGACCATGAGCAGCGACACACAATTGGGCCTCAACGTCGCCTACATGATCACCAACAATTGGGGTATCGAACTGCTCGCGGCCACACCGTTCGAGCACGACGTGAAACTCAAGGGCACCGCCCTGAGCGCTGCCAACGGCAAACTCGGCTCCCTCAAACACCTGCCGCCAACCCTGAGCGTGGTGTATTACCCGCTGGACGGGAAGTCTGCGTTTCAGCCGTACGTGGGCGCAGGCATCAACTACACCTGGATCTACGACGAACACGTTGGCAGCGAAGCCAGCGCTGCCGGTTTCAGCAATTTCAAGGCGGACAATTCCTGGGGCATGGCCTGGCAGGTCGGCGCCGACTACATGCTGACCGACAACATCATGATCAACGGCCAAGTGCGTTACATCGACATCGATACCCGCGCAACCGTTGAAAACAACGCCGTGGCGCCGGGCACCCGGGCACGTGTGAACATAGACGTCGACCCGTTCATCTACATGGTCGGTCTGGGCTACAAGTTCTAAACAGTATTCACGTGGTGGTGAATTGATCGCTCGACGCTGTGCGTTGGTGAGATCAGCTACAAAAAAAGGCGCCTCAACAGGCGCCTTTTTCTATTGCTCCAACAACCGCGCCAGCCCGACGCTCATCGGTGTCTGCGTGGGTGCTTTGAAGCGCTCCAGCAACCGCTGGTTATTGGCTCGCGAATGACGAATGTCACCGGAACGCGCCGGTCCGTAACTGACGGATGGCAGTTTGCCAACCACCCCCTCAAGTGCAGCAAGCAATTGCTTGAGACTGGTCGCCTGGTTCCAGCCGACATTCACCGCACCGACGTCAACCTGTGGTTTAGCGATGGCTTGTACCAGCAGGTCGACCAGATCCTCTACGTAGAGAAAATCCCGCGTCTGCTCACCGTCGCCAAACACAGTGATCGGCAGGCCTTTTTGCGCGCGCTCGCTGAAAATGCTGATCACCCCGGAGTACGGCGAGGATGGATCCTGGCGCGGGCCGAAGATGTTGAAGAAGCGAAAGATCACCGGCTCCAGCCCATGCTCGCGACGATAGAAATCCAAGTAATGCTCGCTCGCCAATTTGTCCGACGCGTAGGGCGTCAACGGTGCCTTGGGCGTGTCTTCGTTGATCGACTCGCCTTCGCCATTGTTGCCATAGACCGCCGCACTGGAGGCAAACAGCACGCGTTTGACCCCGGTCTGGCGCATGGCTTCGCAGACATTCAGCGAGCCGATGAAATTGCTTTGGTGAGTCTTCACCGGATCATCCACCGAGGCCTGCACCGACGCCACTGCCGCCAGGTGCGCCACGGCGCTGCATCCGGCCATGGCGCGAGCCACCAGCGTGGCATCGGCGACATCGCCGACGATGAGCTCGACCTTTGGATTGTCCAGCGGCAGATTGCTGCGTTTGCCGGTGGACAGGTCATCGAGAATCCGCACTGAATAGCCGTTGGCTAGCAAGGCATCGGTCAGGTGCGAACCGATGAAACCGGCACCGCCGGTGATTAAAACGGGGCCGTTAGCCATGACGATAGAACCTGTCCAGTAGACCGGGAAGCGCTGCGCGCCAGGCGCGAGGCTTGATCCCGAAGGTATGCAGAATTTTTTTGCAGGCCAGCACCGCATGTTGCGGTTCTTCGGCAGCGTCCGGACGCACGGCGTGGGCCTGGGCGGTCGGAGCTTCGATGGCAAGCGGATGCAAGGCACGCGCCTCAGTGAGGATCGCCTGACCCAGCGCCAAGGGCGTGGTCGCCTCATGTCCGGCGTAGTGATAGGTGCCCCACAGCGGCGCGGCGCAATCGAGTTGCTTGAGCACCGAAATGATGACCCGTGCAGCGTCGTCCACCGGCGTCGGGTTGCCGCGGCGGTCGTCGGCCAGCAGCAGCTCTTCGGGTTGCTCGGCCCGACCGAGGAAACGTCCAAGGGTGCCATCGGGGCTGTCATCGAGCAGCCAGCCGAAACGCAACAGCACATGTTGCGGGCAAGTGGCGCGCACGCTCTTTTCGATTCGCCACAAGGCCTGACCACGCAGGCCCAAGGGCACTGGCTCATCTTTTTCGCTGTAGGCCGTCGCTCGGGAGCCGTCGAACACGCGGTAACTCGATGGCTGCAACAGAACGATATTGTGATGCTGGCACAGTTCGGCCAGGCGCTCGATCGCGCGCTCCTGCCCGGCCAGACGCGATTCGCTGACCGCCTCCGCCTGGAACCAGTCGAAGTAGTAGGCGAGGTTGATCAACGCGTCCGGGCGGGTGTCGTCGAGCAATTGCGTCAGGCTCGCGGCATCCCAACCGTCTTGCGGCGGGCGGGGGGCGAGGAAGCCGATGTCTTCCTCTGCACCGAGGCGAATCAGCGCCTGCCCAAGGGCATTTCCGCCGCCCAGTAACATAAGGCGCATTCGCATAGAGTCAGCAGGCCCAGTCTGATTGAAACGATGGCTTAATCGACAACATTCGTAGGTGATGTCGTTGATAGTTGCCGGAATCGTTGCATTTTGCGGGTTTAGTGCGCAACCGTCATCCGTAAAGTGTAAATCCATGGGATTTGTAGTGATGCAACCGGCCCCTTCGCGGGCAAGTCGAATCGTCGCACCGCCGCTCCCACAGGTTTTTTTGGTGAACATGGCATTTGTGAACGACTCGGACACTGTGGGAGCGGGCTTGCCCGCGATGAGGCCCTATCAGGCGCTGGAGATCCCGAGCGGTACTTGCATCTTCCCGCCTCCACCCGCATAAATCAGAACATGAACCTGCCCATCCCCGCAGACAGTGTCCTGGACGGCTTTCACCCCGCCGTCAGCGCCTGGTTCAGCCACACCTTTGCCACGGTCACCGCCGCCCAGGCCCGGGCGTGGCCGTTGATCCGCCAGCGCCGCTCGACCCTGATCGCCGCGCCCACAGGCTCGGGCAAGACGCTCACCGCGTTTCTCGCCGTCATCGACGATCTGGTCCATCGCGGCCTGGAAACCCCTGAAGGCCTGCCCGATGAAACCCTGGTGGTCTACGTCTCGCCGCTCAAGGCGCTGTCCAACGACATCCGGATCAATCTGCAAAACCCGCTGACGGGCATCACCGAGCAATTGCGCGTGATGGGGCTGCCCGAAATACAAATCACTACAGCGGTGCGTACGGGCGATACGCCGCAAAAAGACCGCTCGGCAATGCGTAAAACCGCGCCGCACATACTGGTCACCACCCCGGAATCGCTCTATGTGCTGCTCGGCTCCGACTCTGGACGGCAAATGCTCGGCACCACGCGCACGGTGATCGTCGACGAAATCCATGCCATCGCCGCCAGCAAACGCGGCAGCCATCTGGCCCTGAGCCTTGAACGCTTGCAGGCGCTGTGCGCCGAACCGCTGGTGCGCATCGGCTTGTCAGCCACGCAAAAACCTATTGAAGCTGTCTCACGCTTTCTGGTGGGACGCGACCGCGCCTGCGAAATCATCGACATCGGCCATGCCCGTCCACGGGACTTGGGCATCGAAGTGCCACCCGTGCCGTTATCGGCGGTGATGGCCAATGACGTCTGGGAACTGGTCTACGAACGACTCGCCACCCTAGCCCGCGAGCACCGCACCACGCTGATTTTCGTCAACACCCGACGCTTGGCCGAACGCCTGAGCCGCCATTTGAGCGAACGCCTGGGCAAAGACGCCGTCGCCGCTCACCACGGCAGCCTGGCCAAAGAATTTCGCCTGGACGCCGAGCAGCGGCTCAAGCGTGGCGAGCTGCAGGTGTTAATCGCCACGGCGTCGCTGGAATTGGGCATCGACATCGGCGACGTCGACCTGGTGTGCCAGATCGCCTCGCCGCGTTCGATTTCCGGTTTTTTGCAGCGTGTCGGCCGTTCAGGGCACCAAGTCGGCGGCACGCCCAAGGGCCGTTTATTCGCCACCACCCGCGACGACTTGATCGAATGCGCAGCGCTGCTCGATTGCGTGCGGCGAGGCGAACTCGACATCTTGCACATACCCGAGGCCCCGCTGGACGTGCTGGCGCAGCAGATCATTGCCGAGGTCAGCTGCCAGGAATGGCCAGAAGACGCATTACTGGCTCTGTTCCGCCAAGCCTCGCCCTACGCCGGTCTCGACGAAAAACACTATCAGGCGCTGCTGCAAATGTTCGCCGAGGGTTACAACGGACGTCAGGGCATCCGCAGTGCCTACCTGCACCGCGACGCCGTGAGCCGCACGTTGCGGGGGCGCCGGGGCGCAAAACTGACGGCGGTGACCAGCGGCGGGACCATTCCGGACAACGCCGACTACAGCGTATTGCTGGAGCCCCAAGGGCTGAACATCGGCAGCGTCAACGAAGACTTCGCCGTGGAAAGCATCGCGGGCGACGTGTTCCAACTGGGCAATACCTCGTACCGGATTCTGCGGGTCGAAACCGGCAAGGTCCGGGTCGAAGATGCCCAGGGCCAACCGCCGACCATTCCGTTCTGGCTCGGTGAGGCACCGGGACGCAGCGCCGAATTGTCGCTGGCCGTCGCACGCCTGCAAGCACATCTCGATCAGTTGTTGGGCGCTACGCCAGGCAACTTGCAGCCCAGCCTCGACTGGCTGACCGAAACCCTTGGCCTGAATCTGGCCAGCGCCGAGCAACTGGTGGAGTACCTCGCTCCCGCGCGCCAGACCTTCGGTGCGCTGCCCTCGCAAGACACGCTGTTGATGGAGCGATTTTTCGACGAGTCCGGCGGCACGCAGTTGATCATTCACACGCCGTTCGGCAGCCGCATCAACCGCGCCTGGGGCCTGGCGTTGCGCAAGCGTTTCTGCCGCACCTTCAACTTCGAATTGCAGGCCGCCGCCAGTGAAGATGCCATCGTGCTGTCACTGTCCACCAGCCACAGTTTTGAGTTGGACGACGTCTGGCGTTACCTGCACAGCAACAACGCCGAGCACCTGCTGGTTCAAGCGGTGCTCGACGCACCTCTGTTTGGCGTCCGCTGGCGCTGGAATACCGGAGTGGCGCTGGCCCTTCCGCGCTACACCGGCGGGCGCAAAGTGCCGCCGCAAATCCAGCGAATGAAAAGCGAAGACCTGATCGCCAGCGTATTCCCCGATCAGATCGCCTGCGTGGAGAATCTCGCCGGCGAACGGGAAATCCCCGACCATCCGCTGGTGGAGCAAACCCTGGACGATTGCCTGCACGAAGCCATGGACAGCGAAGGCTGGCTGGCGCTGCTGCGACGCATGGAACGGGGCGAGATCCGCCTGATCAGCCGCGATCTGCCGGCGCCCTCGCCCCTCGCCGCAGAAATCCTCAGCGCCCGCCCCTACACCTTTCTCGACGACGCGCCGCTGGAGGAACGCCGCACGCAAGCGGTGATAAATCGACGCTGGAGCGATCCGCAATCGATCGATGATCTCGGCGCACTGGACGCTGAAGCGATTGCCGCCGTGGGCGAAGAAGCCTGGCCGACGCCTGGCAATATCGATGAAATGCACGAAACATTGATGAGTCTGGCCTGCATCACAGACGCCGAAGCCAGGACCAACCCAAACTGGCTCGATTGGCTCAATACCCTGGCTGAAAGCGGACGTGCCTGCCGGATCAACCCGTCGCTGTGGCTGGCACGGGAACGCCTGAGCTGCCTGCGGGCCATTTATCCACAGGCTGTTTTATTTCCGGCGCTGGAGGCGCTGCCGGGTTTCGATGAGACCTGGGAAGTGGACGACGCTGTTCTGGAAGTTATCCGCGCAAGGCTCAGCGCTTTTGGGCCATTACCCTTGGACGCGATTGCCGATCCGCTCGGATTGCCGGGAACTCAGGTCACCCAGGCCCTGGCGCAGCTGGAGCGCGAAGGCTACGTGCTGCGTGGCCGTTTCACGCCGGGATGCACCGAGGAACAATGGTGCGAACGGCATCTGCTGGCGCGAATTCATCGCTACACGGTCAAGCGATTGCGGCGGGAAATCGAGCCGGTGGCGTTGCAGGATTTCATGCGATTTCTGTTCGACTGGCAGCATCTGTCCAGTGCTACGCAAGGTCAGGGTAGCGCGGTATTACCGACGATCATCGCTCAGTTCGAAGGCTATCCCGCCGCCGCTTCCGCCTGGGACAGCGACATCCTGCCGGCGCGCATCAAGGACTATTCGGCGACCTGGCTCGATGAACTGTGCCGCAGCGGCAAACTGGTCTGGACCCGACTCACCGCACGCAACAAAAGCGCCGGCACCGCGCTGCGTAGCACGCCGATTCTGTTGTTGCCACGTAATCGCGTAGGGCTCTGGAGCGAGTTGACCGAGCAGACGCCAGTCAGCGAGCTGTCGCCAAAAACGCAAAAGGTCCACGCCGCTCTCAGCCAGCACGGCGCGCTGTTTTTCGATGAGCTGAAGCACGAAGCCCACTTGCTGCGCTCGGAACTGGAAATCGCACTGCAGGAACTGGTGGGCGCCGGGCGGGTGAACGCCGACAGCTTCGCCGGGCTGCGGGCACTGATCACACCGATCAGCAAGCGGCAGAATCGTAGCAGCCGACGTGGGCGCGGGGCGTTTGTCGGCGGCATGGACGATGCGGGGCGTTGGGCACTGCTCAGGCGTCCAGGCACCGCGCCGGTTGTGGATAACCAACGCCCGGCGCCAACGCCTGCGGACACGCTGGAGCACATTGCTATGACGTTGCTGCGCCGCTACGGCGTGGTGTTCTGGCGATTGCTGGAGCGTGAAGCAGACTGGCTGCCGAGCTGGCGCGAATTGCTGCGTACCTTCCATCGACTGGAGGCGCGGGGCGAGATTCGGGGTGGACGGTTTGTCAGTGGCCTGGCGGGCGAACAATTTGCGCTGCCCGAGGCGATTCCCTTGTTGCGAGAAGTGCGTCGCCGGCCCCTAGACGGGAGTTTGGTTGCCGTGTGTGGGGTCGATCCGCTGAACCTTGCCGGCACCCTTTTACCCGGTGCGAAAGTCCCGGCATTGGCGAGTAATCGACTGGTGTATCGCGATGGTTTGCCGGCGGCTGCCGAGATTGCCGGCAAACAGCATTTTTGGCTGGAACTGGATGAGCAGGCCGGTGCTGAGGTGCGTTCAAAACTGATCCGGCATTGAGGTTGTCAGGGCCGGCCCCATCGCGGGCAAGCCCGCTCCCACCCTAAATC
>NZ_JBOIBY010000727.1:0-1634 GCF_050739655.1 Pseudomonas sp.
CCTGAACTCATTGTCGAACTTCACGAGCAAGCACGCAGAAACCCTGTGGGATTTCTGTAACGTCTTGCGAGTACTTGAAGAATGCTCTCCTCTTGCTCTTTGCGGAGGCGAAACTCTCGTACTTGTCTGGGGCGTACATCAAGAGCAGAGCACCAAAGATCTTGTCCCATAACGCGCGATACCACAGTACAAATGCGGAGTTGAATCGATGTATGTCCATCTTGCCAAAGAACTTGGCTTGTGAGTCTAGCAGCCTGATGCAAAACGCCTCGATTCATGGTGTGATGGGTTGTATTGAAGATAAGATAAGGAGGATACCGATGCGTGGCCGGGTTGCTGCTCAGAGCGGGATGTTTTGTTATTTTTCACCGGCCGAGCGGGTGCCTGCGCAACATCCACTGCGCGCGATCAAGGCGCGTGTCGAGGCGGCGTTGAATTTGATTGGCAAAGACTTGGATGCCTTGTACTCGCATACCGGCCGGCCGTCGATCGCGCCGGAGCGGCTGCTTAAAGGCCAGTTGCTGATTGCGTTGTACAGCATCCGTTCGGATCGGGCGTTTTGCGAGCAGCTGGATTACAACCTGTTGTATCGCTGGTTTCTGGACCTGTCGTTGGATGAAGCCGGGCTTGATCAAAGCCATTTTTCGCGGCTGCGGGCGCGGCTGGTGGCAAGCCCGGTCGCGCGGCGCTTCTTCAACGCGGTGCTGGCACAGGCCAACGCTGAAGGCTTGCTTTCGACCGAGCACTTCACGGTGGATGGCACGCTGCTCGAGGCGCTGGCCTCGCTTAAGAGCCTCAAGCGCCGCGACGACGAGGGTCCACCGTCGGATGGCGGTGACGGCAGTGGCATGCGCGACTGGAAAGGCGAACGCAGGGCCAACGCCACGCATACAAGTACCACTGACCCAGGGGCCAAACTCATGCGCAAAGGTAACGGCCAGCCGGCCAAGCTGTCTTATGGGGCGCACGTGTTGATGGACAATCGCCACGGGCTGTGCACCGAACTGGAGGTGACCGATGCCACCGCAGCCGAGCACCGCATCGCCGACCGACTGTTGGGACGCACGCGCCAGCGGCGCTGGCCGATAAAAACCGTCGGCGGCGACAAAGGCTATTGTGTCAAAGCGTTCATCGCCCGCTGTCGCCGCCGCGGCATCGCCCCGCACATCGCCCGCATCGACGCACGCAAGACACCTGGACTTGATGCCCGCACTACGCGCCACAAAAGCTATGCCGTGAGTCAGAAAAAGCGTAAGCGCGTCGAAGAGATCTTCGGCTGGCTTAAAACTTACGGGGGCTTGAGAAAGACCCGCTTTATAGGCCAGGCGCGCGTCCAGTTGCATGCCACTCTGGCGGCTTGCGCCTACAACCTGCTGCGCATGGCGAAACTCGCCCCCATCGGCGCAACGTAGCTTAGGCAACGCGCCACCGCATGCGGCTTGACGCACCATAGATTTACCCCCATCGCAGCCCATGAACATGCAAACATCCATCACATCCGAACCACAGCCCTGTTTTGCATCAGGCTGTTAAGGCTGGAGCCACAACTCGATTGCGAACAGGCCAGCAGTAAACAGGGCCACGAGAAACGTTCCCAGGGCAACGAGCATTGTTTGCCTCGAGGTGGTGCGAAT
>NZ_JBOIBY010000728.1:0-3730 GCF_050739655.1 Pseudomonas sp.
CCCACAGGTTCCGGGTGTACACAAACAAAGTTTGTGACCGACCGAGGCTCCTGTGGGAGCGGGCTTGCCCGCGATGAGGCCCTCAAATCCTGCACAAACCTCAAGCCTTGCGCCAAACCCCTTTCCCACTCAACCGCTCCCGATCATGGGCCGCGGTGAAATCCTGTTCCGGGCCTTTGGGCACGACACCTGTCGGGTTGATGGTCTTGTGGCTGCCGTAGTAGTGATGCTTGATGTGGGTGAAATCCACAGTCTCGGCAATCCCTGGCCACTGATAAATCTCCCGAAGCCAATTCGACAGGTTCGGATAATCGGCAATCCGCCGCAGGTTGCACTTGAAGTGGCCGTGATAAACCGCATCGAAGCGAATCAACGTGGTGAAGAGCCGGATGTCCGCTTCGGTCAGATATTCACCCGTCAGGTAACGCTTGGCGCCCAGAAGTTGTTCCAGTCGATCCAGCTGCGCGAATAAATCATCGAACGCTGCTTCATAAGCCTGCTGTGAGGTGGCAAAGCCGGCGCGGTAAACGCCGTTGTTCACTGCCGGATAAATCCGCTCGTTGAGTGCATCGATCTCGCTGCGCAGCAGTGCCGGGTAAAAGTCCAGGTCGTTACCGGTCAGCTCGTCGAAAGCGCCATTGAACATCCGAATGATTTCCGACGATTCATTGTTGACGATGTGTTGGCGCTGTTTGTCCCAGAGCACTGGCACGGTGACGCGACCGGTGTAGTCGGCGGCATCGCTGGTGTAGCGCTGGTGCAGAAAGGTCAGGTCATTGAGCTTGTCGCCGGTCGAGCCGTGCGTCTTGTCGAAGGTCCAGCCGTTTTCCAGCATCAGGTAGCTGACTACCGAGACATCGATCAAGCTTTCAAGACCCTTGAGCTTGCGCAGGATCAGCGTGCGATGAGCCCACGGACAGGCAAGGGAAACATAGAGGTGATAGCGACCAGCCTCGGCGGTAAAACCACCGTCGCCGCTCGGGCCGGGTTGACCGTCGGCGGTCACCCAGTGGCGGCGTTGCGCCTGTTCACGCTGGAACGCGCCGTCCTTGCTGCTTTCGTACCATTTGTCCTGCCAGCGGCCATCAACTAGTAAACCCATGTTCAAGACTCCGGAAACCAATAATCGTTGGAGTGGAGTCTAGTCCGATGGGTTCGAACAAAAAGCGCAAAGATCGGGCGTAAATAATCGGCTAAATCGATTTGTTCCGAGCAGACCAGTATTTTTCCGCCGTTTCAAATGCCTGATCGCGGGGCTGACCGAGACCGCGTAACGCCAGGGCCATGGTGGAAATCAGCGCCATTTGCGGGTAGCTGTCGACCACATCACCACGCCACACTGCTTTCAGATGTTCGATTTCCAGCGAAGCCGGTTTGACGTGGCGTTGGCTCGACAGTTGCGGCCATTCCTCGTCCCAACTCTCGCCGCCGGTGGTGCCGTACAAGTGGCTGTCGGCGTCCGGGTTGATCTCGATCTCGCCGCCGTCACCCTTGACCACGATGGCGGTGTCGCCGAGCAGTCCGCTGGCATCGCGATGCACAGCCTGATAGCCGGGATGGAAAATACTTTGCAGGCCACAACGGGCGCCCAGCGGATTGAGAATCCGCGCCAGGGAATGGATTGGCGAACGCAAACCCAGGGTATTTCGCAGGTCGATCATGCGTTGCAGCTGTGGCGCCCAATCCATCAGCGGCATGAAGGCCAGGCCACCGTTATCCAGCGCCTCGCCGACCTGCAGCCAGTTGCGGCACAGCGGGATCTTCAGTTCATCCAGCAATTGCTCGCTGTACAGTCGACCCGCCGTGTGGGCGCCACCGCCATGCATGAAGATTCGCACGCCGTTCTGCGCCAGACACTTGGCCGCCAACAGATACCACGGCAAGTGACGCTTCTTGCCGGCATAGGTTGGCCAATCGAGATCGACCGCCAATGCCGGCGCCTTCAAACGCTCTCGCAAAGCCTCGGTGAACCCGGCCATTTCCTCGGCGCTCTCTTCCTTGTGTCGCAGCAACATCAGGAATGCGCCGAGCTGGGTTTCCTCGACCTTCTCATCGAGCACCATGCCCATGGCTTCGCGTGCCTCTTCGCGCGTCAGGTCGCGGGCGCCGCGTTTGCCTTTGCCGAGGATTCGCACGAACTGGGCGAAGGGGTGTTCGGCGGGGGTTTCAAGGGTCAGCGCTCGATAGTCGGTCATAAGCAATTCGTCGGTTTGGGCAGGCCCGCCAGTTTCGCGGCGAGTTTGGCGGGGGTGCCTTTGAACAGTCGGTTCAGGTGCAGGCTGTTGCCTTTTAACGGACCGAGTTTCAGTGCGGTGTATTTAATCAGTGGACGGGTGGCCGGCGACAACTGGAATTCGGCGTAGAAGCTGCGCAGCAGTTCGAGGATTTCCCAGTGTTCGGGGCTCAACTCAATGTCTTCGACCGCCGCCAGGGCACTGGCGACGTCGTTGGACCAGTCGCTTAGATCAACCAGGAAACCGTCCTTGTCCAGTTCGATGGCGCGGGTGCCGACTGTCAATGCGCTCATAGCCAACTGTTGACCTTGTCGTGATGGATCGACAGTTCGACGAATGCCGGGTAATCGATGGCCTTGGCCCAGGCTGGAACATTGATGGCCCGCGCCTGGGCATCTTCGGCCAGAACATAGAGCTGCAAGCCGCGAGCGCTCAAGTTGTTGAAAGGCTCGGTGTTCGGCTGCAAGGCGTAAGCCGCGTCGCCGGACAGCAGCAGCGCGTCGTCAACGCCGATCAGCCGCAGGCAGCTGCTCAGGCGATCGTCACCGAACGGGGAATGAGACAACACATGCAAAGTCGACATCAGAGGGTGATCACCTGGTCGTAACGGTCAATAAGGGCGGTGATTTCATGGGCGGCCAGCACCTGGGCTTCTGCCAGCGAAAGGGCGCTCGCGTCCAGGCCACGCTGCGCCGTACTGTCGGCACAGACAAACAGTTCTTCGACACCGAACATAGGCAATGCCTGCAGGTTGGCGCTCAAGTCTTTCTGTTGCACGACCTTGGCGTCCTGTTTTGTTGCCAGCTGGAACACGCCATCATCGAGAAACAACAGGCCGATCGGCAAATCGAAAGCGCCGCCAGCCAGTACGATGTCCAGCGCCTCCCGCGCGCCTGGCCCGGACCATGGTGCCTGACGGCTGATAATCAGCAAGGATTTAGCCATCTTATGCGCCACCAAAACAGATCAGGCGGTCGGCATCCTGCGCCGCATCATGCAACTGGCCGAGACCGGACAGTTCCCATGGCGCGCCGACGGCAACTGCCTCGCGCTGATAGCGCCTGGCTTCTTCCTCGTTCAACACGCCACGGCGCAGGGCGGCGGCGATGCACACCACGCCATCGAGTTTTTGCTCGCTGACGAAGGCACGCCATTGCTTGGGCAAGTCCAGTTCGTCCTGGGGTGTGACTACGCTGCCGGACGCGTTGTAGACGCCATCCTGATAGAAAAACAGCCGGACAATCTCATGCCCACCGGCCAATGCTGCCTGGGCGAACAGCAAGGCGCGGCGCGAGGAGGGCGCATGGGCGGCGGAAAATACGGCGATGGCGAACTTCATGACGGACTCGATCAGCGAAACTGGGGCCATGATAAAGCTTTATCGGCTGGGCGGCGAAGGGCGATTGCCATAACACCCCGTGTAGGAGCTGCCGCAGGCTGCGATCTTTTGACTTTGGTTTTCAAAAGATCAAGATCAAAAGATCGCAGCCTGCGGC
>NZ_JBOIBY010000729.1:0-1009 GCF_050739655.1 Pseudomonas sp.
AGGAAGTCTGCACGCGGCATGCGCGCATCACGAACGCAGAGCTGCATGATTGCGCGCTCTTGCTGACGCAGGCGATCCAGGGCGCTGCGAACACGCTCGACCAGGGCTTCGAATTGCTTCGGCACCAGTTTGATCGGCATGAACAGGTCGGCCAGGGCCAGCAACTCGGCAATCGCTGCCTTGTTGTGACGACCGTGCTTTTTCAGAGCCTTGCGGGTGATTTCCATCTGATCGGCCACAGCGCCAAAACGCTGGGCGGCGATGATCGGATCCGGACCGCTTTCGGCTTCTTCCTCGTCATCCGAGGCTTCACCGTCTTCGTCGTCGGAATCGTCATCCGCCTTGACGGCTTTCGCGTCAATCGGCGGCGGCACTTCTGCCGCAGGCGGCGCAATGCCGTCGTCCGGGTCGATATAACCGCTCAGGACGTCGGACAGGCGACCACCTTCGGTGGTGACACGGGTGTACTCGGAGAGAATATGATCAACCGTGCCAGGGAAGTGCGCGATTGCGCTCATCACTTCACGGATGCCCTCTTCAATACGCTTGGCGATTTCGATTTCGCCTTCACGTGTGAGGAGCTCCACCGTACCCATTTCGCGCATGTACATGCGCACCGGGTCGGTAGTGCGACCAATGTCGGTCTCGACCGCAGCCAACGCTGCAGCGGCCTCTTCGGCTGCGGCTTCGTCGGTATCGGCGTCGGCCAGCATAAGGGAATCCTTATCTGGCGCAACCTCGAATACGTTGATCCCCATGTCATTGATCATGCGGATGATGTCTTCCACCTGTTCCGGATCTGAAATATCCTCCGGCAGGTGGTCGTTGACCTCCGCGTAAGTCAGGTAGCCCTGCTCACGACCAAGTGTGATCAACTCTTTGATACGAGACTGCTGTTGCGCTTTTCCGGACATAACACCCTATCCACTGAAGGTCTTGGCGGGCAAAAAACAAGCCGAGGATTATACCTGAGCTATGACCTCACGCGCCAGTTGAGGTCGGGTTTGAT
>NZ_JBOIBY010000730.1:0-8392 GCF_050739655.1 Pseudomonas sp.
ACTTAAGTCCTGTGGGAGCGGGCTTGCCCGCGATGGGGCCAGAATGAGCGCTATCAAAATTGCGGGTCAAACCACCGGAAAATGAATCCTGAACGCCGCCCCGCCCATGGGTGAATCGCCCAGTGTCAGCTTGGCGCCGTAACTCTCGATGATGTCCTTGACCACCGCCAGACCAATACCTTGCCCCGGATGCTGGCGATCCAGGCGTTCGCCCCGTTGCAGAATACGCGCTCGCTGGTCTGTCGGGACACCAGGGCCGTCATCTTCGACGCACAACTCGATTCCGTTCAGGGCCTGCCGCACGCTGATGCGAACTTCACCCAGGCACAAGCGATAGGCGTTTTCCAGCAGATTGCCCATCATCTCCAGCAATGCGCCCTGCTCGATGGGCACGTAACACTGTTCCGGCAAATCGAAAGCGACCTGCACGCGCTTGTCCCGGTAAACCTTGTCCAGCGTGTCGCACAGGCTCTGCAGCACCGGACGCAGGCGCACCTGATGACGCACCAGGCCGCTTTTGCGCAGGCTGGCGCGCTGCAACTGATAGCTGATTTGCTGGCTCATGCGTTCGATCTGGGTTTGCAGCACCCACGCCTGATCACGATCTTCAGGACGTTGCGCCATGTCTTCGCTGACGCCCTGCAGCACCGCCAGCGGAGTTTTCAGGCTGTGCGCCAAATCATCGAGTGAATCTCGGTAACGGCTGCGCTGTTCGCGCTCGCTTTGCAGCAAGCGGTTGAGTGAGCCCGTCAGACGCAGCAGTTCCCGGGGATGCTCTTCACTGAGGCTTTCGCGAGTGCCGCCTTCAATCTCGTCCAGCTCCTGACTCAGCCGGCGCAGCGCCTGTAAACCCCAGGTCAGACCGAACCACAGCAACGCCAGCAGTACTAGCAACGCTGCGCCGAAGCCCAGATAGAGGTTTTCCCGCAGCCCTTTGAGGGTGACTTCGTATTCACGAACCGGTTGTAAGGCAACGATGCTGAACGCCGCACTTTTACCGCCCAGCAGTTTGACCTCGACGTCATAGACGAAGAATTCCTGGCCATTGTCTTCACTGATTCGTGCAAATTCGTTGCCGCGTCCGTCGTAACGCGGCTTGTAGTTGATGTGTTCTTCGCGCGTAGCCTTCGAGCGCCAGACCAAGTGACCGTCGCGGTCGTAGATGTATCCCAGCAAACCGCTGTCAGTGAGGTTGAATCGCTCGTCAGGCAATTGCACTGGCATCTGCAAACGGTTGTTTTCCACCCGGGCGGAAGAGATCAACGTCGTCACATCCGAAGCCAGTCGTTGCTCGATGGAATCCTGCAAGGCGAGGCTGAACGCACCTTGCATTGCGGGCAGCAACGCCAGCATGAACAGCACCGCCAGGACCGTGGCGGCGAGCATCAAGCGGACACGAAGAGAACGGATCAAGTGCAACGCTCATTGAACAGGTAGCCGAGGCCGCGCACGGTATCGATCGGTTTGAACCCGGCCGGCCCCTCGAGTTTGCGGCGCAGGCGGCCAACGAGCACTTCAATCACGTTTGGATCACGCTCGTCGTCATCCGGGTAAAGCTGCTCCATCAATCGATCCTTGGCCACCACTTGCTGGTGATGTCGCATCAGGTATTCGAGGATGCGGTATTCATACGCGGTCAGCGCCAACGGCTGCTCGTCGAGGGATGCCTGTTTGCGATTAAGATCAAGCAACAGCGGCCCGGCGACAATGGTTGACTGGGTAAAACCGCTGGAGCGGCGCAGCAGGGCATTGAGCCTTGCGTCGAGCTCTTCGAATTGGAACGGCTTGACCACGTAGTCGTCGGCTCCGGCGGCCAGACCTTCGACTTTGTCCTGCCAATTGCCGCGGGCAGTGAGGATCAGGATCGGGAAAGCCTTGCCGCTCGAACGCAACTGGCGGATCAGATCGAGGCCACCCATGCCTGGCAGGCCGAGGTCGATTACCGCCAGGTCAAAATTGAACTGCCCGGTTTGATACAAGGCCTCCTCGGCGTTGGCCACGGACTCGACCACATGGCCGCTCTCCGTCAGACGGGTTTGCAGATGATGGCGCAGCAGCGCTTCATCTTCGACGACCAGCAATTTCATAACGCTCTCCCGGGCAAATCAGAATCTCCAGACAACCCTCTGCAGGAACTAGCCTGCTAGCTCCCACAGGGTACCAAGGCGAACCGCTTTAGAAAGCGTAGTTGGCGGACAGATACGTTTGAGCGCTGCTGGTCAGGTCCAGCGAGCCCTGCTTGCTGCCACCGTGGACGCTCATTTCGGTGCTGGCATTGCTGCGCAGGTAACGGTAACCCAGTTCAACCGACGTGTTTTGCGAAACTTGTTGCAAGACACCCAACTGTCCGCCGACGGCATAACCAATGTCGGTATCGCGGCTGAAGCCTGAAGACTCCTGAGTCAACTTGGTCAAACCGGCGGTGGCACCGCCGAACAACTTGGTACTGCCGCCCACCGGATAGAACAGATCGTAGCTGCCCAGGAGATTTTCCTGACGCAATTTAATCCCATTGTGCGAGCCCGATACGTTGTCGTAAGTGGCGTAGTAGCGGCCTTGGCTGTTTTGCCGGCCCAGACGCGCGCCCCAGGTGTCATCCTTGCCAATCACACCATCGGAGTTCGGACTATTGAGGTTAGTGTTCAGTGCATTGGACTTTTTGATCTTGTCGCTGGTTTGTCCATAAGTAAGGCCAGCGAAATTCTCGTCGGCGGCATGGGCAGCGACGCTTGCGCCCATAACGGTGAAGGCCAGAAGCAGCTTTTTGAATGTAGTCATTTGAGAGTTACCTCATGGGTTATCTGTTTTCGGGTACGGAGCAAGGTTAATGGCGCCCCCCTGAACTCCCCCTGAACGCTCTCTGAACCTGACCTGAACCAACTCAGCCCGATTGTTTCAATGCGTTTCTTCGACGCAGCCCATCTCAACCTTTGTACTACCCAGCTACAAGACAACCCGGCAAAATGCCCAACATGAACTCTGTCCCCGCCCTTCCAGACTGCTGCACACCCCTCGATGCCCACTGGCCCTTGCCATTTGTGCTGACCGATGCGGTGCTATTGAGCACCCACTTCAACCCTTCGCAACTGCTCAGCGATGACTTTCAGCGCAGCGCCATCGAGGCGCCAGCGAGCATCCAGCGCTCCGTCGCCAAGCGGCAGGCCGAGTTTCTCGCTGGACGAATTTGTGCGCGGGCAGCGCTGCAACAATTGGAAGGCCTGAGCTTCAGCCCGGCCATCGGCGAAGACCGGGCGCCTGTCTGGCCGGCGCATATCACCGGTTCGATCACCCACAGCACCGGCCGGGCGGCAGCCATCGTCGCGAAGAAGGATCATTGGCGTGGGTTGGGCATGGATCTGGAAAACCTGCTCAATGCCGAACGAGCCGAGCGTCTGGCCGGAGAAATCCTCACCGTACCGGAGTTACAGCGCATGACCGCCGGCCGGCGTGAGCAACTGGCGTTACTGGTTACCCTGACCTTTTCCGTGAAGGAAAGCCTGTTCAAGGCGCTCTACCCGATCGTTCAGCAGCGTTTTTATTTTGAACACGCCGAAGTGCTGGAGTGGACAGAGCGTGGTGAAGTGCGATTGCGACTACTGACGGACCTGTCCAGTGAGTGGTGCAGCGGCACTGAGCTGGATGCGCAGTTTGGGGTCAAGGATGGGCAGTTGTTGAGCCTTGTCAGTATCAGGGCCTGAAGCCTTTCGGTGTTTGTCAGGGCCTCATCGCGGGCAAGCCCGCTCCCACAGGTCCAGTGCCGTTCACAGAATCCGCATTCAACAGAAAACTGTGGGAGTGGCTTGCCCGCGATGGGGCCATATCAGGCAACTTAAAGCCTCAGCGCCGCTCCTGATTCCTCGGCCAACTCAGGCTGAAACACGCCCCACCCAAACTCTTGCTCCTGCCGATCAGTGCCCGCCCGTCATGCCAATGGATGATCCGCCGCACAATCGACAACCCCAATCCATGCCCGCCTGAAGCCCGGGTGCGGCTGTCATCGAGGCGCAGGAACGGGGTGAAGATTTTCTCCCAGGCTATTTCCGGCACACCCGGCCCGTTATCCTCGACATCCACTCGACAACGCTGTTGCCCCACCTGGTAACTGATCGTCACCCGTGACTGGGCATGGCGCATGGCGTTGCTCACCAGGTTCTGAATCGCCCGGTGCAGGTAACGCGGCTCAGCCTCGACCCACGCGTCGTCGCACTCCGCCGCCGACAGACACAACCCACGCTGCACCGTGACATCAGCCCGCAACGGCGCCAGTTCTTCGATCACCTGATTGACCAGTGCATCCAGATCAATGCGCTGAAAATTCAGTGCCGGCGAACCCTGTTCCAATCGAGCATAAGTCAGCATCTCGTCCACCAGACGGTCGAGGTCCTCGATGTCATGGTCCATGCCTTCGCAGTACTTTTCCAAAGCCTGCGGCGTGGTGGCCGAGCCGATCATCTCCAGGCCAAATCGCAGACGCGCCACCGGCGTGCGCAACTCATGGGACACGGCGCGCACCAGTTCACGCTGGATCGCCAACAGTTGCTGCAAGTGCTCGGCCATGCCGTTGAATGCCGATGCCAGCCGCCCGACCGAGTCCGCACCGCGCGCCGGCACGCGGGTTTCCAGGCTGCCCTTGGCGATGCGCGTGGCCGCCGCTTCCAGGCCGCGCAAGCGCCGCTCCAGCTGCCGCACCAGCAGATAAACGATCAAACCGATCAGGGTCAGGCCCAGTGCGGCGATCAGCACCAGCCACTCCGGCGGATAGGGATTCATTTGATACAGAGGGCCGATTTCCAAAACCCACGGCGTGCCAACCATACCGGCAAACACCCGGATCGAATCGCCGCCCTTGCCCAGCGCCATCACTGTATCGCCCTCGGATACCCGACGACTCTGGTCTTCGTCCATGTCGGCTTCTTCGACGGTAACCAGACGCAAGTCAAAACCGAAACCCTTGTCTTGCTTCAATTGCGCCAGTCGCACCGGTTGCTCACCCACCGGATAGCGCACCAGTTCATCGACCAACAGATAAATCGTCGCGCGAGCCAGTTGCTCGCTGATCTGCTGGACTTCTCCCGTGAGGACAAGTTGCTCCTTGTCGCTGACCAGCCGGTACACCTTCGCCGCATGCGGACCGGTCTGCTCCACCAGCGCCTGGCCATGTAGCACGCGGGTACGCTGGCGCAGGTCGAGGTCGGTCTCGCTGAAGGTTCTCAACGCCAGTGGAATCCCCAGCAACCGCTCCCACACCAGCAAGGCACGATGGCGCTCAGTCTGGTCCATCGGTTGCAGATTGTCGGCCATCAACGAAAACGTACCGTGGGCCAGGCGCTCACGATACTGCTCGCTGCGCACCTGGTTGAGCATGTGCAATGCCAGCACACCGAGCACCGCCACCAGAATCAATGCGGCGCACATGCCGCCATAGATACGCAGGAAGATCGAGTTCACTGGGGTTGGTCTACGCAGGCCTCGGGAACGAACAGGTAGCCTTTGCTGCGCACGGTCTTGATCAGCCGCGGGTGTTCGGGGTCATCGCCGATCTTTGGGCGAATGCGTGAAATTCGCACGTCAATGGAGCGGTCCTGGCCGTCGTAACCAACGCCCCGCAACGCGGTGAAAATCTCTTCCCTGGACAGAATGCGCCCGGCGTTGGCCACCAATAGCCACAACAGGTCAAACTCGGCACTGGTCAGCTCGATGCTATCGTCGCGCAGCCACGCTTCGCGTAACGCGTTGTCCACCACCAGCGGGCCGAACTGTAGACGTCGTTGTTTGTCCGGTGCAGGCTCCGGCGTCTCACTGCGGCGCAGTAGCGCCTGGATACGCGCCAGCAGCAAGCGCGGGCGCACCGGTTTGCACACGTAATCGTCCGCTCCCAGATCAAGGCCGAGGATCTGGTCGGTGTCGTCGCTACGCGCAGTGAGCATCAGGATCGGGCCGTCATATCGGTCACGGACCTTGCGGCAGATGCTCAGGCCATCTTCACCTGGGAGCATCAAATCAAGAATCACCAGGTCGGGCTTTTCATCGATGATGCGCGCCGCCGCCACGGCGCCATTGCCCTCGATCGAGACACGCAAGCCGTTGGCTTGCAGGTAATCGCGGGTCAGTTCGGCCAGACGCAGGTCGTCCTCCACAATCAATACCTGCCAGGCTTCTTGCTCCACGGTGACCTCTGCTTGCCAATGACGCTAATAAGGAAGGATCCGCCCGTTTTTTTGTAATGTTTGGGAGGATAAATTGCATGCATGCTGGCCGATTGTATAAACGTCGGCCGCACAGAACACAAGTCGGTAAATGCGTTCGGACGAGCTGGTTTTTTGTGATAGGGTTCGCGCCCTTAAAAATCCATCCAGCCGTTTTCAATCGTTGAAAATGAGTGAAAAAAAGCCGGGTCCAGCAGCATCGCGGCCTACACGCCGATTCGGTCTTTCACACACAATTTACGCACAGGTTTATCCACAGGTAGTACGTTGCAATCGCCCCCCAAAACGCATTATCTTGTACCCAAGCGCGAAAAAAACCCTACATGTAGGGTTTTGCGAAAAAAACCAAACACAAACCGGACACCAATTTCAAGCGCTTTTCTTGCCTCTTTCCGGTTGAACCAAACGTATTTTCGAAAGACCAATCCGCGCGCGCGGATGGCTACTGTATTTCGGCCCAACGTGGTGAAAACGGTACGGGTGTTGCAGTCCTGAACTGTCACCTCAAAGGATCCCGGTTTAACGCCCACGGCGTGAGACCAAAGACTTCGGCATGGAAGCGGCGCCCTTTAGCCCCCTTCCTGATCTGTCCCGAAGTTGATATGCCCGGCCCCCGCCGGTTGTAGTGCTTCAGGACGGAACGGTGGGCACTGTGATGGTGCCCAAACAAACATAGAGAATGTGGAGACAACCCCCCATGCAAACCGACACAACTCGCGAGAACCCGCAGGGCACCTTGCCGCAGGCTGCAGATTCGAATCAGGATCTGTCCGCCACCGCGCCTGGCCAACTGCGCGTGATCAAGCGTAACGGCACTGTCGTCCCTTACACCGACGACAAGATCACCGTCGCGATCACCAAAGCGTTCCTCGCAGTTGAAGGCGGTACCGCTGCCGCTTCGTCGCGAATCCACGACACCGTTGCGCGCCTGACCGAACAGGTTACCGCCACCTTCAAGCGTCGCATGCCATCGGGCGGCACCATCCACATTGAAGAAATCCAGGACCAGGTCGAACTGGCCCTGATGCGTGCCGGCGAGCAGAAAGTTGCTCGTGACTACGTGATCTACCGTGACGCGCGCTCCAAGGAACGTGCAGCACACACCCCGGCCGAAGAAGCGGTCAACGCTCACCCGTCGATCCGCATCACCCGCGCCGATGGTAGCCTGGCGCCTCTGGACATGGGTCGCCTGAACACCATCGTCACTGAAGCGTGCGAAGGCCTGGCAGAAGTCGACGGCGACCTGATCCAGCGCGAAACCCTGAAAAACCTGTACGACGGCGTGGCCCTGACCGACGTCAACACCGCTCTGGTGATGACCGCCCGTACGCTGGTCGAGCGTGAGCCGAACTACTCGTTCGTAACCGCCCGCCTGCTGATGGACACCCTGCGTGCCGAAGGCCTGGGCTTTCTCGGCGTTGCCGAGAGCGCCACTCACCACGAAATGGCCGACCTGTATGCCAAGGCCCTGCCTGCCTACGTCACCAAGGGTGTGGAATACGAGCTGCTGAACCCTGAGCTGGCCAGCTACGACCTGGAAAAACTCGGCAAGGCGATCAACCACGAGCGCGACCAGCAGTTCACCTACCTGGGCCTGCAAACCCTTTACGACCGTTACTTCATCCACAAGGATGGCGTGCGTTTCGAACTGCCACAGATCTTCTTCATGCGCGTGGCCATGGGCCTGGCGATCGAAGAGAAAGACCGCGAAGCCCGCGCGATCGAGTTCTACAACCTGCTGTCGTCCTTCGACTACATGGCTTCGACTCCAACCCTGTTCAACGCCGGTACCCTGCGTCCGCAACTGTCGAGCTGCTACCTGACCACCGTTCCGGACGACCTGTCGGGCATCTACCACGCGATCCACGACAACGCCATGTTGTCGAAATTCGCCGGTGGCCTGGGCAACGACTGGACTCCGGTTCGTGCACTGGGTTCGTACATCAAGGGCACCAACGGCAAATCCCAGGGCGTCGTTCCGTTCCTGAAAGTAGTGAACGACACCGCTGTAGCCGTTAACCAGGGTGGCAAGCGTAAAGGCGCTGTGTGTGCCTACCTCGAAACCTGGCACATGGACATCGAAGAGTTCATCGAGCTGCGCAAGAACACCGGTGATGACCGTCGTCGTACCCACGACATGAACACCGCCAACTGGATCCCTGACCTGTTCATGAAGCGCGTCTTCG
>NZ_JBOIBY010000731.1:0-5490 GCF_050739655.1 Pseudomonas sp.
TGGTTCGCACCTCCAATTTCCCGGAAAAGCCCCGAGTGAACAACCTACAGAGAGATCACAGCTAGCTCGCGAAAGAGGCAAGAACGCCGCGGGGCGTCAGGTTTCCCGCGTTATCGTTAACGACCATCGCGAGCAAGCTCGCTCCTACAGGGTGAGCCCCAAACGTTCATGCCACTGGGCGATGGACTCTTCGGGATAACGAGACTGCGCCGCAGTGGCAGGAGCCTTCACGGTGCATAGGGGCCTCCAATGGCTTGTGAGATCAGGTTCAGCCTGGAGAATAGCTCCCGTGCTCCATGTAGGAACTGCCGCAGGCCGGGATCTTTTGACTCTGACTTTCTGAATTCAAAAGATCGCAGCCTGCGGCAGCTCTTGCACAAAACCACATTTCAGGGAGCTTATTGCGAGGGTTGATCCCCGTCGTTATGGCAACGCCAACAAATCGGCTCGAACATCTGAGTGGCGACCAGTCATATCCTTGTTTCTACTGCATAGTTTCAACGGCAACTGTTCGGCTATAAATGTCACCTCTTCAAAGGTCGTCTGATATTCAGGGATTTTTATCGTGTTGCAGTCCGTATTTGCCGCCGGACCTGAGTAATAAAGGGTGCCGAAGTGGGTCGGAGCCATAAAGCGCCAGTTGACGCTGTAGTTCCAGTTGGCGCCCAGGATAATGGTCGGTTCAGGCAGGCGGACCGGCGTTCTCTCTACCAGTTGTGCCGGGACCACCCAAGCGTTTTTCATTGAAGTGGCCGTTGGCCGTTCTTCAGCGGATTCAACACCGATGACGCACAGGTAATGCATGCCGGTGTCACGGCTTAGAGGTGCGTCAAGGACGGCATCTTTGGCATCGAGAATACCGCTGTAATATCGGGCAGACCTGCAGTCCGCGGCTTCTCGTACTGTCTTGAAACGGTAGTAGGCAGTGTTTAACGAGAACTGCGCGTTGATAACAGGATCCGGGCTGGTTGCATCTTCAGGCATGGCCAAATACTGGGTAGGCCAATATTCCAGGCTTGTCAGTTTGAAAGTGGTGTCGGATGTACACATGTTGGAGGTGTTGGTAAAGACGCCTCCCCTGAAGCAGCCCATTAAAGAATTGGCTGGATGTGCATAGTGCGTGTCGGGCGACCACGTGATATGTCCGTTCGTTACTTCACATGGCGCGTTTTCAAAGCATTGCGTGTCCGCCGTTGCACCGTAGGTGCTCGATGAGAGGACACTGAGAATTTTACCGCTTTGCCTGTCAAGTACGGGGCTTCCAGAGGAGCCGGCTCGTATTTCACGACAATCATTTTTCAATGTGTTGAGAAAGACCTGCTCGCCCTCAACCAAGGTTGCCCCAGTTGGCTCCTGAGTGCAGGCTGCCAAGCGCAAGCCGGGTTGCTCCAATTTATCGGGAGCACCGACAATCAGCACGTCGGAAGCGGGCTTCGACGATTCAGAAGCGAGAGCAAGCGGGGTGATGCCGTCCTTGATCAAGGCCGCCAGTGAAGTGTCCAACTCCATGATAGCCATGTCCGTCTGATGGAAATCCTTCCAGACAGTGTCCTTGATTGCGTAAGTTTTATGGCGGGTGGAAGTGTCGTTGAAATAATTGAATTTCACTGTGTCTTTTTCAGTGGGGGCCAAAGGCCGTCGGATCACGCCGGGCGCACAGTGTGCGGCGGTAAGCAAGTAAGCCGGGCCGACGGCTTGACTGTTTTCACTACGCGTATCTAGAAGACTGGCGGTACAAACGGAATCATCGTTCAGGAAAATCTTGCCAATACCATTCCAGTGTTTGTATTTATCATTTTTATTCTTCAGTAATACCGATTCTGACCCGTTGATGATTCCTTCTCCGAGGTCTGTGGCAAAACCGGGTGTTGATAAAATCAATGTGGTCGTTAATGCGTGCAAGGTTGTAAGTGATTTCTGCTTCATAACCATTCCTTGGTCGTTGTTTTAATATTCAAGTGTTGCATGCAGTGATGGGTGTTCATTGCAGGAGTGACAGTAATATTACAAAGCGTGTGCAGCAAGTTTAAAGGCAGGAAATGATTTTGAAATAATGTCGGTTTATTGCAAAGACATACGAGGTTGTATCCCATACATTGAAAGTGTTTAAGAGTATCAAGAGCGGATATACCACTAGCCCACTGGACGCCCATCGCTTGCCGGGTCAGCATGAGCGCCTCTAATCCCGGACCTGACGCGATGCGACGATTACCTTCCCTGGCAGCCCTGCGAACCTTCGAATGCGCCGCCCGTCACGCCCATTTCGGCCGGGCGGCGGCGGAGTTGTGCGTCACCGACAGCGCGGTCAGTCATCAGATTCGTCAGTTGGAAGAGCAGTTGGGCGTATCACTGTTTGTCCGTGAAGGTCGGCAGATCCGCCCGACAATGGCCGCTGGGCGCCTGATGCAAAGCTTGCAGCAGGCGTTCGAGCTGATCGGTGATGCCTGCGATGAATTGCGCGATCCGTCGTCCCTCGCGGTATTGCGGCTGGCGGTCACGGCGGAGCTGGCGCAAAAGTGGCTGATGAGCCGCCTCACGGATTTTTACGCGCGCTATCCGCACATCACTTTGCACCTCTACGAACAACCGATTGATGCCACTGCACCGGGCGAAGATATCGATTTGGCAATCACCTATGGCACCGGTCCCGTGGACAGCAGCGCTTACTTTGTGCGGCCACTGCCAGCGTTGCAGTTCTTCCCGGTGTGCAGCCCCGGACTGTTCAACCAGGGCACGTTAAAAACACCGAAGGATCTGGCCCGCCATTGTTTGTTGCACGACGATCAGGACGGCAAGACGTGGACCACCTGGCTCACCAGCCATGCCGGCGATCAACGTCCACAACGACAACTGTATTTTGCCCATGCAGGCCTGGCGTTGGAGGCGGCGGCGCAAGGGCAGGGCGTGGCCATGGGCGACAACCTGACGGCGCAGGAGGATTTGCTCAGTGGTCGGCTGGTGCGGCCGTTCAGCGCCAGCATGACGGCGTTGGGCCAATACGCATTGGTGTGCGAGCGGGTGCGCCTGGAGCGGCCGGCGGTGGCGCAAATGCTCGAATGGTTCAACGATCAATTGGTCGATTGATGAGTTGAATTCAAGTGTTCCGAAATAATCATCGTTGGCGGGAAGGGCTTGGGCGACTTTAGCCTGTGGTCATTCCAATCCCCGCTGATGAGGTTTGACCATGGCACGTTTGCTCGATTCCACCCCTAAACTCGACGGCTTCCGTTTGCCCGGCGAATTCGAAGCCAAGTCCGGTTGCTGGCTCGGCTGGCCGGAGCGCACCGATGTCTGGCGCAATGGCGCCAAGCCTGCGCAGAAAGTCTGGGTGCAGATCGTCACCGCCATTTCCATGAGTGAACCTGTCACGGTGTGCGCCTCCGCCGCACAATTCGCCACCGCTCGCCGCCAGTTGCCGCCGCAGGTGCGGGTGGTGGAAATGACCTGCAACGATACCTGGTTCCGCGACAGCGGCCCGTGCTTCGTGGTCAATGACCAGAGCGGTGAGGTGCGCGGTGTAGATTTTGAATTCAATGCCTACGGTGGCCTTGACGGTGGCTTGTACTACCCGTGGGACAAGGACGACCAGATCGCCAGCAAAATCCTGGAAATCGAACGTTTTGACCGCTATCGCGCACCGTTGATCGCCGAACTGGGCGGTATCCAGAGTGACGGCCAAGGCAGCATCCTCACCACCGAACAATGCCTGCTTAACCGTAATCGCAATCAGCACTTGGGCAAGGAGGAAGTGACCCGCCGCCTGACCGATTATCTGGGCGCCGAACAGGTGATCTGGCTGCCCCGAGGCTGCAAGTTCGACGAAACCGATGGTCACGTCGATGACCTTGCGTGTTTCGTACGCCCCGGCGAAGTGGTGCTGCAATGGACTGACAATCGCGATGACCCGCAGTGGGAAATCTATCAGGAGGCCTACGACATCCTGCGTAGCACCCGAGACAGCCGTGGTCGCGAGTTGATCGTGCACAAGCTGCCGCAACCGGACGTGCTGGAATGGACCGCCGAAGAAGCCGACGGCCTGGATCAGCAGGACAGCACCCACACCCGTCAGGCCGGCACGAAGATCTGCGCGTCCTACATCAACTATTACGCTGGCAACAGCTCAATCGTGGTGCCGTTGTTCGGTGATCGCAATGATCGCGTGGCATTGGCGACCCTCGCGGAGTTGTTCCCGCAGCACAACATCGTCGGTATTGAAAACTCCCGGGAAATCCTCCTCGGTGGCGGCAACGTCGCGTGCATCACCATGCCTCAGTACGCGGGCATTGCCTGCAACAAAAAGGGAGTGTGAATCATGGGCCTGCACAAACTGACCCAAGCGTTATTGCTGGTGCTTGCACCCCTGTGTGTGCAGGCCGCCGACACCGCCAAACCGGTGGTCAATCTGTACATCTGGGGCGAGTACCTGGCCCCGGATACGCTGAAGAATTTCGAGCGCAAAACCGGCATTCGTGTGGTGGCTGATCACTTCGATTCCCTGGAAACCGTCGAGACCAAATTGCTCACCGGCCGAAGCGGTTACGACTTGGTTTTGACAGCGGGGCAGCACTTGTCGCGTGCGATTCAGAGCGGCGCGGTCCAGACCGTCGACAAGCAGCAATTGCCGCATTTTGCCGGTGTCGGCGAGGAATTCCGCCAGCACATGGCGGTGTTCGATCCAGGCAATCGTTACGCCGGGATCTACGCGTGGGGCACCACCGGCGTGGGCTATCAGCAGGAAGCGGTCAAGCAGCACCTGCCCGATGCGCCCACGGACAGTTGGGCCATGTTGTTCGATCCGGCAGTGGTGTCGAAATTCGCCGATTGCGGGGTCAGCCTGCTCAACGATCCCAATGAAGTGTTCGCAGCGGTCATGAAATACATGGGCCTGGACATCAATCGCCAGAGCCTCGATGACCTCAAGCGCGCCGAGGCGCAACTGGCGAAGATCCGTCCCTACATCCGTTACTTCGATAACGACCTGAACATCAGTGATCTGGCCAACGGCAACACCTGTGTGGCCATGTCGTGGAACGGTAACGTCGCCATCGCCGCGGGCCAGGCCGAGGCGGCGGGCAAGCCGTTCAAGCTCGATTACCGGATTCCGAAGGAGGGCACATTGATCTGGCTCGATGCCATGGTCATTCCCAAGGATGCACCGCACCCTGAGGCTGGACTGGCCTTGATGGATTACCTGATGACCCCCGAGGTGATCGCGCCGATCACCGATACCATCCACTACGCCAATGCGATTACCGCCGCAGACTCGTTGATCGATCCGGCGATTCGCAATGATCCGGGGACCTATCCGCCGCAGGCCGTTCGTGCGTCGCTGTACAGCAAGAATGACAATGGCAAGGCATTCAACCGGGCATTGATACGGGCGTTCAGTCGATTGAAGTCGGGGTTGTGATCAGGCTGGTTATTGCATTGTTTGGGCTGACGCCATCGCGGGCAAGCCCGCTCCCACATGGATCACCTTGAACCTGTGGG
>NZ_JBOIBY010000732.1:0-6139 GCF_050739655.1 Pseudomonas sp.
CTCCCACAGGTATCGCGGTGAACACAATATTTGTGTACGACGCAAAACCCTGTGGGAGCGGGCTTGCCCGCGAAGGCGGCGGTGTGAGCGCCTTAGATCCTGAAGCTACCCACCAACTGCTTCAACCGCGCAGCCTGCTGCTCAAGGTCCGAGCAGGCGCGCAACGTCGCCTGCAAGTTCTCTACACCTTCCTGATTCAGGGTATTGATCTCGGTGATGTCGACGTTGATCGATTCCACCACGGCAGTCTGTTCTTCAGTGGCGGTGGCGACTGATTGGTTCATGCCATCGATCTCGCCGATGCGCTGGGTCACGCTGCCCAGGCGTTCGCCAGCCTGGTTGGCGATGCCGACGCTGCTTTCACTCTGACGCTGGCTGTCGGTCATGATGCCCACGGCCGCGCGGGCGCCGACTTGCAGCTCTTCGATCATCGTCTGCACTTGCTGCGCCGAATCCTGCGTGCGGTGAGCCAGGTTGCGCACTTCGTCGGCAACCACCGCGAAACCACGCCCGGCTTCACCGGCTCGCGCCGCTTCAATGGCCGCGTTGAGCGCCAGCAGGTTGGTCTGCTGGGAGATGCTGGTGATCACTTCCAGAATCTGCCCGATGTTGACCGTGTTGCTGTTGAGCGTCTCGATGTTGCCGCACGAATCGCTGATTTTCGCCGACAGCTGATGCATCGCTGTAATGGTCTTGTCCACCACCTGCTGGCCTTCCTCGGCCAAGGAGCGGGCATCGCTCGAATGCTGGGAGGCGAGGGCGGCGTTCTGGGCGATTTCCTGGGCGGCGGCGCCGAGTTGATTGATTGCCGCAGCGACACTGCTGGTACGCGATGCCTGCTGGTCGGAGTTGAGCATCGACGAGTTGGAAGCCGCCACCACGCGCAGCGCCACTTCGTTGACCTGGCCGGTGGCCGAGGACACTTCGGTGATCGAGGTATGGATACGTTCGACGAAGCGGTTGAAGGACATGCCCAGCGCGCCGAATTCGTCCTGTCCGTGAATGGTCAGGCGTTTGGTCAGGTCACCTTCGCCTTCGGCGATGTCATGCATGGCGCGGCCCATGGCCAGCAATGGCTGCATCAGGAAATTGATTAGCATGCCCAGCAACGCAATGATGATCACCACCGCAATTACCATGGCAACGATCGCCGACGTTCGGAATTCGCTGAGCATCGAGAACGCGGTGTCCTGGTCGAGTACCAGTGCCACATACCAATCCGCCGATGGCACCCCGTTGACGTGGGTGAACGAGATGAACTGGCGCTTGCCGTCGATCTCGACTTCTTTCATGCCCGGGCTGACTTTTGGCGCACCGTTGGGGTAGGCCTCGGAAAGGTTCTTGAGCACCAGCTTAGTGTCCGGGTGGATCAGGATCTTGCCGTCGGCGCCGACGATGAACGCGCGACCGTGACCGCCAAAGTTCAGCGAGTTGATGATCGCACTGACGCTGGACAGGTCAATGTCGGCGCCCGCCACGCCAATCATCTGGCCCTGACGCTGCACCGGGGTGGCCACGGTGATCACCAGTTTGCCGGAGGAGGCGGCGATGTAGGGTTCGGTCACGATGGTTTGTTGCGCGCCGTTGGCGGCCTTGTACCAGCCACGGGCGCGCGGGTCGTAGTCTGCCGCGCGGTTGCCCGCCGGGACCGAAAACATCACGCCATCGGCGCCGCCGAAGTAACTCAGCTGGAAATTACCGGTGTAAGCGGGCAGGTCGATGATGCGTTTCAGGCTGGCCGTGGCATTACCATCGGCGCTGACCTGCTGGGCCATCGATTGCAGCAATTGCATGCGGCTTTCCAGCCACGTCTGGATGTTGCTGGTGGTCAGGCTGCCGAGTTCCTGCATAGAAGCTTCAGTGTTGCTGCGCAACGTCTGCCGCTGGCGATAGTCGTTGAACAGGATGAAACAAGCGAATGCAACGGCCACCACGAGGGCGGCAGCCAACAATATCTTGTGGCTGAACTTCATGTTTCTGGTCATTTGGATGAGCTACCGCAGAGGATCTGGTCGACAAAGAAGAGGCAAGTGCCACGGACGTGGCATTGCATTGCATGTATGTCGACTGGATGGCGCCAAAGATTAGGCGGATTGTGCGAAAACCGACGAAATACACGGTCGCCAGGGAAAGTGGCTGATTCTTTGGTAATAGGTAGACGAGCGGCCCAACAAATAGCCAGTCGGTCAGGGAACCAGACAGGGGTTTTCACTTCTAAGGTTTGCTTGGCAGTCATGCCAATCCCCATCATCCCTGGAGTTCACATGTCGCTGCGATCCATTGCCCTGCTGTCGTTCTGCGTGTTGTTGGCTGCGTGCAGCAAGGTCAATCAGGAAAACTACTCCAAGCTCTCGTCCGGTATGGCCAAGGCGGAGGTCGAAACCCTGTTGGGCAAACCTGCCGATTGTTCCGGCGCGCTCGGCATGTCCAGTTGCACCTGGGGTGACAAGAACAGCTTTATCAGCGTGCAATTCGCCGGTGACAAAGTGTTGATGTTTTCCGGCCAAGGCCTGAAGTAAACCGGGGCGATGTGCCCTCGGGAGAAAAACAATGAAGCGGTTATTGATCATGATTTTTGCCGGCCTGGTATTGGCCGGCTGTGCCACTTCTGGCCAGGATACGTTGGCGCCCAAGACCGCCAACAGCGTCAACCTCAAGCGCTACCAGGGCACGTGGTACGAGTTGGCCCGCCTGCCGATGTACTTCCAGCGTAACTGCGCGCAATCCGAGGCTCACTACACGCTCAAGCCTGACGGCGATGTGGCGGTATTGAATCGCTGCCTGACGCCGCAGTGGGAGTGGGAAGAGGTCAAGGGCAAGGCTTATCCACAGGTGCCGGGCAAGAGCGACAAGTTGTGGGTCGAGTTCGATACCTGGTTTTCCCGGTTGATTCCGGGTGTGGCGAAGGGCGAATACTGGGTGTTGTACGTCAGCGACGACTACAAGACCGCCATTGTCGGCGACCCGAGCCGTCGTTATCTGTGGCTGCTGTCGCGCACGCCAACCGTCAACGGTGTGGTGCGTGAAGAATTGCTGAGCAAGGCGCGTCAGCAGGGCTATGACACCACGCGACTGATCTGGCGGGCGTCGGATACGCAGATGGCGAAGACCTCGAACTGACGGGTTGATCGTTCCCACGCTCCGCGTGGGAATGCAGCCCGGGACGCTCTGCGTCCCAAAAGCGTGACGCGGAGCGTCACAGGAGGCGTTCCCACGCAGAGCGTGGGAACGATCTTGTACGGTTGATCAGCCCAGAAGTTCACGCAAGACTTGCGTAAACGCACGGCTGCTCTCTTCTTCAGCAGCATGACGTCCATCACGCACGACCCACTGGCCGTTGACCAGCACATCGCGCACCTGACGGTCGCCACCGGCAAACAGCCATCGGTTCAGAATTCCGTCACCACTGGCCGTCGCCAAGTACGGATCATTGCCGTCCAGCACCAGCCAATCAGCGCGCTTGCCAACTTCCAATGCACCAATCGGCTGACCCAGCGCCTGGGCGCCGCCATCGAGCGCGGCATCGAACAGTGTGCGGCCGACCATCGGCTGATCCGCGCCATACAAGCGGTTGCGCCGCTGATCGCGCAGACGCTGGCCGTATTCCAGCCAGCGCAATTCTTCCACCACGCTCAAGGACACATGGCTGTCGGAGCCGATGCCCATGCGTCCGCCCTGGGCGAGGAAATCCACCGCCGGGAAAATGCCGTCGCCGAGGTTGGCCTCGGTGGTCAGGCACAGGCCGGCGATGGCGCGACTCTTGGCCATCAGCGTGACTTCTTCGGGGTTGGCGTGGGTGGCATGGACCAGGCACCAGCGCTGATCGACTTCGACGTTTTCGTACAGCCATTGCAGCGGACGGCGACCGCTCCAGGTCAGGCAGTCGTCGACTTCTTTCTGCTGCTCGGCGATATGAATGTGCACCGGGCATTGCTTGTCGCTGGCCGCCAGCACTTCGCTGATCTGCTGCGGCGTTACTGCGCGCAACGAGTGGAAGCACAGGCCCAGCGATTGCGCCTTCTGCTGAGCCAGCAGAGGTTGCAGGCGTGATTGCAGCTTCAGGTAGTTTTCAGTGCTGTTGATAAAGCGGCGCTGGCCGTCGTTCGGTGTCTGGCCGCCGAAACCTGCGTGGCTGTAGAGCACTGGCAGCAGGGTCAGGCCGATACCGGCGTCGGTGGCGGCCTGGCTGATGCGCAGCGCCAGTTCGGCAGGGTCGGCGTAAGGCTGACCGCTAGTGTCATGATGCACGTAGTGAAATTCGGCGACGGACGTGTAACCGGCCTTGAGCATTTCGATGTACAGCTGACGGGCGATGACGCCCAGTTGCTCCGGGCTGATTTTTCCGACGAGGCGATACATCAAATCGCGCCAGGTCCAGAAACTGTCATTCGGATTACCGGCCACTTCCGCAAGGCCAGCCATCGCCCGCTGGAAGGCGTGAGAGTGCAGATTCGGCATGCCCGGCAGCAGCGGGCCGCTTAGCCGTTCGGCGCCATCTGCATGGGAATCGGCCTGGATTTGGGTCAAAACGCCCTCGGCGTTGACCTCAAGACGTACATTGTTGGCCCATCCACTAGGCAGCAGCGCGCGTTCGGCAAAGAAGGCGGACATGGTTAAGCACCCCATCGTGTGTTATTTGTATATACATATACAGACGTTTGCCTGCCCGGTAAACTCCGGCAAGCTAGCAATCTCAATCAAACGACCAAGGATCCATCGTGCCGACTCCGCCTCCAGTCTCTCCGTTGGCCGCGAACATGGGCGACAGTCCGGCGCCCCTGTACGCCCGCGTAAAACAAATGATCACCCAGCAAATCGACAGCGGTGCCTGGCCGCCGCACTACCGCGTTCCGTCGGAAAGTGAGTTGGTCAGCCAGTTGGGCTTCAGCCGCATGACCATCAACCGCGCTTTGCGCGAGATGACTGCCGATGGCCTGCTGGTGCGCATGCAAGGCGTCGGCACGTTCGTCGCCGAGCCGAAAAGCCAGTCCGCCCTGTTCGAAGTGCACAACATCGCTGACGAAATCGCCTCCCGTGGCCATCGCCATACCTGCAAGGTCATCACCCTTGAGGAGGAAGCCGCCGGTTCCGAGCGCGCGCTGGCGCTGGACATGCGCGAAGGGCAGAAGGTGTTTCATTCGCTGATCGTGCATTTCGAAAACGATATTCCGGTGCAAATCGAAGACCGTTTCGTCAACGCACTTGTCGCGCCGGAATACCTCAAGCAGGACTTCACCCTGCAAACGCCTTACGCCTACCTCAACCAGGTCGCGCCGCTGACCGAAGGCGAGCACGTGGTCGAGGCGATTCTGGCCGAGTCGTCCGAATGCAAGTTGCTGCAGATTGAAAAGGGCGAGCCGTGCCTGTTGATCCGCCGGCGTACGTGGTCGGGTCGTCAACCTGTGACGGCGGCGCGCTTGATTCACCCGGGTTCCCGTCATCGTTTGGAAGGCCGCTTTCACAAATAGGGAACAGAAATGAATGAGTTGAAAGTTCTACGCGCCAAAGACTACCCGCGCATGCCGTGGAAAAACGGCGGCGGTAGCACCGAAGAAATCACCCGCGATGCCGGTACCGGCCTGGACGGCTTCGGCTGGCGCCTGTCGATTGCCGACATTGGCGAGTCGGGCGGGTTTTCCACCTTCGCCGGTTACGAACGGATCATTACGGTGTTGCAGGGCGACGGCATGACATTGTCTGTCGACGGCAGCGACACTCGGCCACTGTTACCGCTGGACCCATTTGCCTTCAGTGGCGAGAGCAAAGTTGCCTGCACGTTGCTCGGCGGCCCGATTCGCGATTTCAACCTGATCTACGCACCGCAGCGCTACAGTGCGCGGTTGCAGTGGCTGGATGGCAAGCAGCGGTTTTTCAGCGAGGCGAGGGCTGTGTTGGTGTTCAGCGTGAGTGATGCGCTGGAGGTGAAGGTTGGTAACAACGCTTCGCAGCTTGGTCGGCATGATTGCCTGCAGCTCGACGCTAACAGCGGTTTGCTTGAAGTTTTCAGCAATGGCGCGTGCTGCGTTATAGAGCTGACTGCGCGCTGATCCAAAACTCAATCGACATCATCGCGGGCAAGCCCGCGCCCACCGTGTTTTGCGTCGTACACACCTATTGTGTTCACCGCGATACCTGTGGG
>NZ_JBOIBY010000733.1:0-3904 GCF_050739655.1 Pseudomonas sp.
GCCTGATTTAACAGGCCACAAAGCTGATGGGAGAGGACTGAATGAGCAATGACGGCGTGAATGCAGGCCGGCGTCGCTTCTTGGTAGCAGCCACATCCGTGGTGGGTGCTGCAGGAGCGGTGGGGGCTGCGGTCCCGTTCGTGGGGTCATGGTTTCCCAGTGCCAAGGCGAAAGCCGCTGGTGCACCGGTGAAAGTGAATGTCAGCAAAATCGAGCCAGGTCAGCAGATGATTGCTGAATGGCGCGGTCAGCCGGTGTTCATCGTCCGCCGTACACAGGAAATCCTGGGGAATCTGAAAAAGATCGAGGGCCAGTTGTCTGACCCGACCTCCAAGAACTCGACACAACCGACCTATGTCGACCCGGAAGTACGGTCGATCAAACCTGAGATTTTGCTGCTGATCGGTATCTGCACGCATCTGGGTTGCTCGCCGACGTTCCGTCCTGAAGTGGCGCCTGCTGACCTTGGCAAAGACTGGGTAGGCGGTTATTTCTGCCCATGCCACGGCTCCCACTACGATCTGGCTGGCCGCGTCTACAAGTCGCAACCTGCGCCTTTGAACCTGCCAGTTCCCCCGCATTCCTATGAAACCGATGAAGTCATCGTCATTGGCGTCGATAAGGAGAACGCGTGATGAACAAGTTCATGGATTGGGTTGATGCACGCTTCCCCGCGACCAAGATGTGGGAAGACCATCTCAGCAAGTATTACGCTCCAAAAAACTTCAACTTCTTCTACTTCTTCGGTTCCCTGGCGCTGCTCGTTCTGGTCAACCAGATCGTCACCGGTGTCTGGCTGACCATGAGCTACACCCCGTCGGCAGAAGAGGCATTCGCTTCCGTCGAATACATCATGCGCGACGTCGAGTACGGCTCGATTCTGCGTCTGCTGCACTCCACCGGCGCTTCGGCGTTCTTCATCGTGGTTTATCTGCACATGTTCCGTGGCTTGCTCTACGGTTCGTACCAGAAGCCGCGCGAACTGGTGTGGGTCTTTGGCATGCTGATCTACCTGGCGCTGATGGCTGAAGCCTTCATGGGCTACCTGCTGCCGTGGGGTCAAATGTCCTACTGGGGCGCCCAGGTGATCATCTCGCTGTTCGGTGCGATCCCGGTCATCGGTAACGACCTGACCCAGTGGATCCGCGGTGACTACCTGATTTCCGGTATTACCCTCAACCGCTTCTTCGCCTTGCACGTAGTTGCCTTGCCGATCGTGATTCTCGGTCTGGTGGTGCTGCACATTCTGGCGCTGCACGAAGTCGGTTCGAACAATCCGGACGGCGTGGACATCAAGAAACACAAGGACGAGAACGGCATACCGTTGGACGGCATTGCCTTCCACCCGTACTACACCGTGAAAGATATTGTCGGCGTGGTGGTGTTCCTGTTTATCTTCTGCTCAATCGTGTTCTTCTTCCCGGAAATGGGTGGTTACTTCCTCGAGAAGCCGAACTTCGAAGTGGCGAACGCCTTCAAGACCCCAGAGCATATTGCTCCGGTCTGGTACTTCACACCGTTCTACGCGATTTTGCGGGCAGTTCCCGACAAGCTCCTGGGTGTTATCGCCATGGGTGCGGCCATCGCTGTGCTGTTCGTCCTGCCGTGGCTGGACCGTAGTCCGGTCAAGTCCATGCGCTACAAGGGCTGGCTGAGCAAGATCTGGCTTTGGGTGTTCTGCATCTCGTTCGTAATCCTGGGCGTGTTGGGTGTTTTGGCTCCAACACCAGGCCGTACGTTGCTGTCGCAGATCTGCACCTTCCTGTACTTCGCCTACTTCATTCTGATGCCGTTCTACACCAGGCTCGAGAAGACCAAACCGGTTCCGGAAAGGGTGACTGGCTGATGAAAAAACTATTCGCGGTATTGATTCTTGCTGCCTTGCCAGCACTGTCCTTTGCGGCTGAGCATGGTGGTCCCGAGCTGGAAAAAGTCGACATCGATGTGTCCGACAAGGCTGCCATGCAGGACGGCGCACGTACTTTCGCCAACTATTGCATGGGCTGCCACAGCGCCAAGTTCCAGCGCTATGAGCGCGTTGCCGATGATCTGAGCATTCCGCACGAGCTGATGCTTGAGAAGCTGGTATTCACCGGCGCCAAGATCGGCGACCACATGACCATCGGTATGCAGCCGGCTGACGCCAAGACCTGGTTCGGTGCGGCACCGCCTGACCTGACCCTGGTTGCACGAGTTCGCGGCACCGACTGGCTCTACGGTTACCTGAAGTCGTTCTATGAAGATCCGTCGCGTCCTTGGGGCGTCAACAACAAGGTCTTCCCGAACGTCGGCATGCCTAACGTCCTGGTCGGCCTGCAAGGTCGCCAGGTCGTTGGTTGCAAGCAGGTGCAGATCGTCGAAGACGGCAAGAAGCAATATGATCCGTTGACCGGTACCCCGCTGACTCATGAAGCGTGCGATCAACTGACTATCGTGCCGAAAAGCGGTGCTTTGACCGAAGAGCAGTTCGATGAGAAGGTCAAGAATCTGGTAACCTTCCTGGCTTATTCGGCTAACCCGGTTAAGTTGCAGCATCAGCGCATCGGTACGTACGTATTGCTGTACCTCGCGTTCTTCTTCGTATTCGCTTACTTGCTCAAGCGCGAATACTGGAAAGATGTGCACTGATAAAGCTTCAAGCAATTGCTGTTAATCGCGCGCGCCCAAGGGCGCCTCTGAAAATGTAACGAGCCTGGAGTACCAGGCGTTACGGGAGGCGCCCTCTGGGCGCGCTCGTTTTTCCGCTTCCGATAATTTCTACAAGCGAGGAGGATCGCCATGGGCGTGACCAATCGGTTGGCCTGTTACTCCGACCCCGCCGACCACTATTCCCACCGAGTGCGAATCGTACTGGCAGAGAAGGGTGTCAGCGCCGAGATCATTTACGTTGAAGCTGGCCGTCAGCCGCCTAAACTGATCGAAGTGAACCCATACGGCAGCTTGCCCACTCTGGTCGATCGTGACTTGGCGTTGTGGGAGTCAACGGTGGTGATGGAATATCTGGATGAGCGTTACCCGCATCCGCCGCTGTTGCCGGTTTATCCTGTGGCGCGTGCCAACAGCCGTCTGCTGATGCACCGCATTCAGCGTGACTGGTGTGGTCTGGTGGATCTGATTCTGGATTCGCGGACCAAGGAAGCGGCTCGCGCCGTGGCGCGCAAAGAACTGCGTGAAAGCCTGACAGGTGTGTCGCCGTTGTTTGCGGACAAGCCGTTTTTCCTCAGTGAGGAACAAAGCCTGGTGGATTGCTGCCTATTGCCAATACTCTGGCGATTGCCGATTCTGGGTATAGAACTGCCGCGGCCAGCCAAGCCGCTGCTTGATTACATGGAGCGCCAGTTTGCGCGTGAGGCTTTCCAGGCGAGTCTGTCTGGTGTCGAACGCGATATGCGCTAAGGCTTAAGGAGCCGCTATGAACTCCAGTCGACCTTATCTGGTCCGCGCGCTCTACGAGTGGATTGTCGATAACGATTGCACCCCGCACATGCTGGTCAATTCCGAGTATCCCTCGGTGCAGGTGCCGCAAGGTTTTGCCAGTGATGGACAGATCGTCCTGAACGTATCACCACAAGCTGTGCGTCATCTGCACATGGACAACGAAGCTGTCAGTTTCGAAGGCCGCTTTGGTGGTGTACCTCATACGCTGTACGTGCCTATTGCTTCGATCCTGGGTATTTATGCCCGAGAAAACGGTCAGGGCATGGTGTTCGATCTGGAGTCGCCTATGGACGACGAGGACGAGATCGAGCCGGATGACGATGTTCCGCCACCCGACAGCGAGCCACCGCGCCCTAGCGGTCGGCCTAGTTTGAAAGTAGTGAAATAACAAAAAAAGGCGATCCATCTGGATCGCCTTTTTCATTGCCTGTAGGAGCCCGGCTTGCCGGCGATGGCGATCTCAAGG
>NZ_JBOIBY010000734.1:0-4030 GCF_050739655.1 Pseudomonas sp.
AGACCGAGCAGACAACGCACCAACCGGTACAAGATCGACAATAGCAGCATCCGACGATCATCCATGCCCAGGCAGCACACCAGGAACCCAGGTCAGGACGCTGCATCGAGTTTTCGAGCCTTACAGGATCCAGGCTTACTCAAGATGCTCGACATCAGGCCCGTTCCACTCCAGAGGCACCACCGAAGGGCCGAGAGACGGAGACATCCGGCGGCTACAACGTGGCAAAGGCACACCGCCTCACACCTGGACCCGACTACGACCCTCCGCCGCGAAGATACACCCAAAACCAAGCTACCTTCACGGCTCCAAACAAGGCTCGGCCTTGCAGGGGGCCACTATAAAACGTCGCTCTGTTCCCAGCCGGGCGGCAGCTTCGGCAAGCTGATTAGGACGTCCAGGCCCAAATGTTCCAGGAGCATAGCCTTGAGGTGGCGGCCCTCGATGATCTCGATTCTGCCGTTGCGGGCGGCGAAATCCCTGCTTGCCTTACCGACCCAGGAAGTGGTCACCAGGACGCCCTTGGCGGCACATTTATCGTTCATCACCCCGGCCAACGCGTGGACCGCCTCCAGGCCGACGATCTTGCTGTACCGCTTGGCCTGGATGACGCACAACCCACCCACGATCGGATCTTCGTTGACGGCGACTCCGTCCACACCTTCATCTCGGGATGCCTGGGTAACCCAGGACTTCATGCCGATTGCCTCGAACAGCTGACGGATGAGATGCTCAAACTCCACCGGCTTGAGAGTCAACAGGTCAGGACGGCTATCGAGACCGGCCACCACGTCCATCTCCTCCACGAACTTGTACTTGGAAAGGTCGAATTGAATGACCGGACGGACTGCCTCGAAGTCATACGGGTGCGGCGAGATCACGGCGTTGAGGTAACCGCGCAGGCACATCACTGGATCGAGCTCGGGCTCGTCCAGCAGAATCTCAGCAAAGGCGTCCCGGGTGGCGTGGATGCTGATCAACAAGGGTCTGATCGGCTTACCGGTAGCGCGGTCCTTGGCCGAGACATAACCGTTGAAGACGATCCCGCTGACCAACGTGACTGGCGCGATGTCGAACGCCTCGGCCAACGTCCGCAGCGCCACTCGTGCAATCAACTCTTCGTACAGCTTCTTAATCTCCGCCTCCTTACGCGGTTCCGGCTGTACGAAATCTTTCGACCTCACGTACCGATAAGCCGCCACTATGGGGACCGCGCTCTGGCGGGGCAACTCGTACTCGACCAGCAGCTCACCAGCCTCGGGCCGGTACATCGCCGCACACGAGCCCTGCATGTTGTCCGGATAGATCGACATCGCGAGCGCCTGTTGCAGCGCAGCCACGAACGGTTCCGAACCCTGGGTGTTGAAGACATCCTCGGCCCACCGACTGCTGGCGACCAGGCTCCTGTTGCGATCCTGGAGCAGCCGCTCAAGGCCTGTGATCTGAGCTCGGACCGCCTCCGTTCTGAACTCGGCCTCCGCCAACCGTCGCTGCACCGCGAGCAGCCGATCCTCCACCGCCTGCCTCTGCTGTTCCCGCTTTGCCTCCGCTTGCTGGCGCTGCTGCTCACGTAACTGCGCCGCTGCCTGCGCTCTGCGCTCCTTCTCCTGCTGGGCTGCGGCCTGCTGGCGCGCCCGCTCCGCTTGCTGCTGCTGCTTGAGTTGAGCCTGCGCGGCTCGCTCCTCCGCACGACGCTGCTGCTCGGCCTCCTTCGCCACTTGGGCCTCAAACCGGCGCGCTTCCACCTCGTACTCTCTGCGGGCTCGCTCCTCCGCACGACGTCGCTGCTCCTTGGTCTTCTGGTGCGCGGCATACATCTTGGCCAGCAACGACTTACGTTTGGCCACCACGTCTCCCAAGCAGGACACACAAAGAAAGCGGCCACTACAGCCGCACAACGAACCATACTCACAGTATCGGACGTATCCCCTTCAACCAATAGCTACGAACGCACGTAGACGCTCACCAGAGCACGACTCCCGGCGTCCAGATAACGATCAGCCTCTATGGTGGACTACAACGTTGCCGCAACGATCATGTCCGGCGTGGCCCGCTGCTCGTCACGACGGTGGAGCCACCCCCCGTCCGGAGATCCGCTCAACTCGGCGTTTGACCTACTCACGATCGCGCAAGCAATCGGGAACATCACCGCCACCGTCCTCGCAGGGGCCAGACAACCACGGTCACGACCACCATGTGACGCCTCGTCCGACGGTCAAACGATCAAAAGGCCAGATCCCACCTGCGGGAAATCTGGCCTCTGACCTTGGAAAACATGGGTCGGGGTGGCGGGATTCGAACCCACGGCCTCTTCGTCCCGAACTGCGGGCAGAGCGGTCGATCCGGGTTGTTTTCGCACGTCGCTGGCCGTTGAGGGGCGTTCTGGGGTGGGGTTGGTCGGCCTCGTTGCTGTATTTCGCGGCTGTACTGCTACTCCACTGTCAGGCTCCGAGTGGCAGTGCTTCGTTCAGTTTTGACCGCCATGGTGCATCAGGCGAGTGTCGAAGACGCTCGCGGAGGTCGAGCCGGTCGTTGACCTCGGCGAGGAAGTCCGATGAGAGCCTTGGTGCGTGTGCCGGTACGGCGTGGGGTTCGTAGCGCTCGAACCAGGTTTCGACTTCGGACCAGCTCCAGAGTGGGTTCGATGAATGCTGGCGGGCAACGGGGACGGGGAAGTCTCCAGGACCACGCTCGCCCCTGGCGAGTAGGGCGATGCTCTGGCGGCTGCGACTGACTCGCGTTGCGATCTCGCTGGCAGTCAGCCAGTCGTCATCGGCCTCGACCCGGAGCACCCGAGCACCGATGCCGGCCTGTTCAATGTCGAGGATGGCGGAGATCAGGGCATCCTGCTCTGTGGATGCTTCCCGGTCGAAGAACCCCAAGACAGTGCCGTCTGGCTCCAGGGAGAAGGCGCCGTCATCGCAGCCGGCCTCGAACAGGGCGTCGAGCTCGTCATCGGTCAGCTCGACGCCGCGGAGGGCCAGTCGAAACGTCCACTCAGTCATTGCCCCTCCTCCTCGATCTCGTGATGGTGCTGATCAGCCCATCTCCGGATCTGCCGGCCATGATTGAACGGCACCCTCGGCGTCGACCAGACCGAGAACATGGCCCCGCAGCCACAGGAGCCGACCCCACTTGTGACCGGCAGCCGTCTGTTCGATCGTGAACCCCAGCTGGTCGACGTAATCGAGAGCCTCGTTAATCTCCTTCTTCGGATGTTTGGAGTGCACGCAACTCCACACGTTAGGCAGGGGTGTTGCAGTTGTCAACACTGCAGGTTGGGGACGCTAATACGCGGTATCAGCAACCCGGTTCCTGGGTATGTCCCGGCCTGATCCGGGTGCGGGAACGGCCCAGAATCCGATCACGAGGACTCCTGGACTGGGATTCAAGCTGTCGGGGTGGCGGGATTAACCCCACGACCTCTTCGTCCCGAACGCTGATTCACCATGCACCCACCTACCGGAGAGTGTTGTCGCATGCCGCTGAACTGTGGCGATGTGCCGCCGCGTATTGGCGCGTGCGTGCTAGTTGCGTTGCTTCCGCTGACGACTCGCTGATGATGATCATGTTAGGCGCCGATCTGGAAGGCTGCGCCCGGTGGCACCCGGGGCGCGGTGTCCGGTGTCCATGTCGGTGGACGCTTGGGTTATGGGCTAAATGGAACCCGTCGCAGTCCTTGTATCGGTGCGTCGTCCCGCCTGGCGCGGGCCAACCGTCCATCCTGTCTGACTCCGTCCAACCTATCCGCGGCAGCCCATGGCGTTCTCATACAACTTCTACGGCAGCCGGCCAGCCGCTCGCCCCGCCATCCACTGCCCTGCATGCTGGAGCGGTGTTGGCATCCGGTCGACGGCGAGCCCGCACCACAGGGCGTCCCGGGGCGACCTCAATGCGACTAGGCCAAAGTGGTTCCGCCCCACCGCGCTTTTCACGGCCAGCCCTGGCCGGGTAGCCCATCCCAGCCGAATCCAAGTAGTCGATTACTCGCATCGCGACGCCCGACCGCGACCATGCTCATCCTCGGTAC
>NZ_JBOIBY010000735.1:0-5874 GCF_050739655.1 Pseudomonas sp.
AGCTCCCACAGGGTTCTCTGTAGAGGGCATAGGTCATGGCTGACTCGATTTCGATGAAGAAGCTGGTCACTCGACTATTGCTGGTGGTGGTGGCGATGTTTGTTTTCGGGTTTGCCCTGGTGCCGATCTACGACGTGATGTGCAAAGCATTCGGCATCAACGGCAAAACGGCCGGGCAGTACGAAGGCGAGCAAACCGTCGATGCCTCGCGGCAGGTTCGCGTGCAGTTTCTGTCGACCAATACCGCCGACATGCCCTGGGATTTTTATCCCAAGCACGATGAGCTGACGGCAAACCCTGGGGCGGTGAACGAGATGATCTTCATTGCACACAACCCCACCGATCGCCCGATGAGCGCCCAGGCAGTGCCGAGCATCGCGCCCAGCGCAGCGGCGGCGTACTTCCACAAGACCGAATGTTTCTGCTTTACCCAGCAAGTGCTGCAGCCCGGTGAACGAATAGAAATGCCGGTGCGTTTCATTGTTGACCGTGACATGCCCAAGGATGTGAAGCACCTGACGCTGTCCTACACGCTGTTCGATATCACCGCCCGACATCCACCGGTCGCTGTAAACACTGGCGGTTGAGCGTGCCCGATAAGGAGAACAATAAATGGCAACTCATGAACATTATTACGTTCCGGCCCAGAGCAAATGGCCGATCATCGCCACGCTCGCAATGGTCACCACCGTTTATGGCCTGGGCACCTGGTTCAACGATCTGAAAGCGGCGAGGCCGGAATCCCACGGCCCGCTGATCTTTTTCGTCGGTGGCCTGCTGCTGGCGTACATGCTGTTCGGCTGGTTCGGCACGGTGATCAAGGAGAGTCGCAGCGGCCTGTACAGCGCGCAAATGGACCGCTCGTTCCGCTGGGGCATGAGCTGGTTCATTTTCTCGGAGGTGATGTTCTTCATCGCCTTCTTTGGCGCGTTGTTTTATGTGCGTCACGTCTCCGGACCGGCATTGGGCGGTGAAGGTGCCAAAGGGATCGCGCACATGCTGTGGCCGAACTTCGAGTTCACCTGGCCATTGTTGAACAACCCGGACTCCAAACTTTTCCCGCCACCCAAGGAAGTCATCAGCCCTTGGGGCTTGCCGCTGCTCAACACCGTGATACTGGTCAGTTCCAGCGTCACCGTGACCATCGCCCACCACGCCTTGAAAAAGGGCCATCGTGGCGCGCTGAAGCTCTGGCTGGCGATCACTGTCTTGCTGGGTTGCGCGTTCCTCGGCTTTCAAGCCGAAGAGTACATCCACGCCTACCACGAACTGGGCCTGACGCTGGGCTCGGGCATCTACGGTGCCACCTTCTTCATGCTCACAGGGTTCCACGGTGCCCACGTGACCATCGGCACCATCATCCTGTTCGTGATGTTGATGCGGATCATGCGCGGACACTTCGACAACGAGCATCAATTCGGTTTTGAAGCAGCGAGTTGGTATTGGCACTTCGTGGACGTGGTGTGGATCGGGCTGTTCGTTTTCGTCTACGTGCTTTGAAGGCAGCTGCAAGCTGCAAGCTGCAAGCCTCAAGTATGGAGCGCTTGAAGCTTGAAGCTTGTTGCAAGTAGCTACCACGGAACGTGGGACACCAACTGGCCGCTGAAAAAACCCCAGGTGATCAGGCCCAGGGTAATGGCGGCCAGGGCAACACGGACACTCAAGGCAATGACGAGGCGGTTCGAGCTGCTGTCGTCCTTGACCAGAAAAAACAGGCCGCTGAACAGGCTGACAACCGTGGCAATCAGCATCAGGACGATAGCTGCTTTGAGCATGGTGAAACTCCGGGGGATAAAGCGATGCATTCAAGTATAGCTATCGCGTTGACCGACTTTTTGGCGATGCCATGAAGCGCTTTCGGCCAGGAGTCGTGCCGACACTGGTGGTCGCCCTGTTGCTGCCGCTGTTGGTGTCACTCGGCTTCTGGCAACTGGGCCGGGGCGCGGAGAAAAGCGCGCTGCTGCAAAGCTACAGCGAGCGTCGGACCGCCGAACCGATGGCCAGCACCGAACTGCAGCACAGTGCAGATCCAGCCTTTCGCCGGGTTCGCCTGCACGGTCAATTCGATGCCGCCCACAGTCTGCTCCTGGATAACCGCCAGCGCGACGGCAAGGTGGGTGTCGAGTTGCTGCAACCGTTCCAGGATCAGGCGACAGGGCTCTGGCTGCTGGTCAATCGCGGCTGGTTGCCATGGCCGGATCGGCGTATTCCACCAAAATTCGCCACACCCGCCGAAGCCTTGAGCCTCAATGCCTGGGTCTATGTTGCTCCCGGCGCGACCTTCCAATTGCACGCCGATCCGGCTACCACGACCTGGCCACAGCTGGTCACGGCGGTTGATCCAACGAAACTCTGGGCCGCTCTGGACCGTGAAGGTTTTGCCTTCGAATTACGCGCAGAAAGCGGGCCTGCCACTTATCAGGCCGATTGGCCGGTAGTCGCCATCGGCCCGGAAAAACACATCGCCTATGCCGTGCAGTGGTTCGCCATGTCGATCGCGCTGTTCGGTCTTTATCTCTACCTCGGCTGGCACAACGCAAAGGAGAAACACCATGGGAGCGGCCATGAATCCACCCAGCATGTCTGAGGCGAAAACGCCGGCGAACCGGCGCAAGGGGCGCCTGCAATTACTGCTGATCCTGCTTGGAGTCATTGGCCCGATGATCCTCGCCACCGGCATGTACAAGCTCAATTTTTGGGTGCCGGAGGGACGCAGTTATCACGGCGAATTGATCGGTAACGGACAGACCCGTGCAGATATCGGCGTACAGGCTCAGGAAGATCGCTGGCAACTACTGGTGACCGCACCGAAAGATTGTTCGGTGGATTGCCAACAACTGGTGTACCTGGCGCGGCAGATCCAAATCGGTCTGGGGCGCGATGCCGGACGAGCCAGCCACGCCCTGGCCGCTGGCCAACCCCTGAACAACGAGTACGAAACCAAGCTCAGCCGCGAATACCCGCAACTGCAACGTTATCCCATGGACCTGACCACCTTCAGCAAAGCCACGGGTGACCACGCCGCACCCCAGCTGTGGATCATCGACCCCCACGGCAACCTGGTGCTGCGCTACGACCCGTCGGTCAAGGGCAAGGACCTGCTCAACGATCTGCGTCATCTGCTGAAACTGTCCAACATCGGATAAGGGCATCGTCATGGCCAAACCAGGATTTCGCCTCGCGCTGTTTGCCACCTTGCTGGCACTGATTGTGGTGTTGCTCGGTGCCTACACCCGCTTGACCCACGCAGGCCTCGGTTGCCCGGATTGGCCCGGCTGCTATGGCTTTATCAGCGTGCCGAAAAGCGAAGCCCAGCTGGCCCATGCCGAATTGCATTTCCCGGACACACCGGTCGAGGCCCACAAGGGCTGGAACGAAATGATCCATCGCTACTTCGCCGGCACCCTCGGGCTGTTGATTTCGGTTTTGGCAGGTCGCGCCTGGATCCATCGTCGGCATCCGGGGCAACCGGTGAAGCTGCCCTTGTTCCTGCTGGCGGTGGTGTTCGCCCAAGCCGCATTCGGTATGTGGACCGTGACGCTCAAGCTCTGGCCGCAAGTGGTAACCGGGCATTTGCTCGGTGGTTTTGCCACGTTGAGCCTGTTGTTTCTGCTGACTCTGCGCCTTTCCGGCGTGCTGCCGGCGCTGACCGTGCCGCGCCGCTTGCAGTACTGGGCGACGGCCGGGCTGCTGCTGGTGATCGGGCAAATCGCCCTCGGTGGCTGGGTCAGCTCCAACTATGCCGCCGTGGCCTGCATCGACTTCCCAACCTGTCACGGCCAATGGTTGCCCCCTGCCGATTTCGCCAACGGCTTTCACCTCACACAGCACATCGGCCCGAATTACCTCGGTGGGCAACTCGACAGCGACGCTCGCACTGCGATTCATCTGACTCATCGCATCGGCGCTTTGCTGGTCACGCTGGTGCTGCTCGGTTTGGCGTGGCAACTGAAAGTGGTCGGCATGACGCGTCTGGCGGGGCTGGTATTGATCGCCCTCACCGCACAGATCACCTTGGGCATCAGCAACGTGCTGTTTCATCTGCCCCTTCCGGTGGCCGTTGCCCATAACGCGGGTGGCGCGGCGCTGCTGTTGACGATGGTGTTGGTCAATTACCACGCCCGAACCAGTCTGGTTCGGGTCAAGCAGCCGACTCGCTGGCGCTTCAGCCCGCGTAAACACTCCGCCGCGCCCATAACAATAAAAGGAGAGATGCCATGGCGACTCTGATCGGCGAACGCCACCGCCAGGCGATCTGGCGTGACTACCTGGAACTGACCAAACCCAAAGTGGTGGTGTTGATGCTCATCACCTCGCTGGTCGGGATGTTCCTCGCCACGCGCGCCGGGGTGCCGGGGACGGTGCTGGTGTTCGGCAATCTGGGAATCGCCTTGTGTGCTGGCGGTGCGGCAGCGGTCAACCATGTGGTGGACCGGCGCATTGACGCCGTCATGGCCCGTACGCACAAGCGACCGCTGGCCGAAGGCCGGGTATCACCGACGGCGGCGCTGACATTTGCGTTGGTGTTGGCGGTGCTGGGCCAAGCCTTGTTGCTGGCTTTCACCAATCCGCTGACGGCGTGGCTGACCCTCGCCTCCCTGCTCGGTTATGCGGTGGTCTACACCGGTTTTCTCAAACGCGCTACGCCACAGAATATTGTCATCGGCGGCCTGGCCGGCGCGGCCCCGCCTCTGCTCGGCTGGACAGCGGCCACCGGCCACGTCAGCGCCGAACCACTGCTACTGGTGCTGATCATCTTCGCCTGGACCCCTCCACACTTTTGGGCGCTGGCCATCCACCGCAAAGAGGAATACGCCAAGGCTGATATTCCGATGCTCCCGGTGACCCACGGCGAGCACTACACCAAAGTGCACATCCTGCTTTATACCGGCGCGCTGCTGGCCGTCAGCCTGATGCCTTACGTGATTCACATGAGTGGCCTGCTCTACCTGGTCTGCGCCATTGGCCTGGGCGCGAGGTTCCTGCAATGGGCTGTGGTGTTGTACCGTGGCACTCGACCGCACGCGGCGATCAACACGTTCAAGTACTCTATCTACTACTTGTTCCTGCTGTTCATTGCCCTCCTCGTAGACCATTACTTATTGTTGAACCTATGACTCGAACCCAGAAAACAGTCTTCATCCTTGTCGCCCTGATCGCGCTGGTCCTGGGCCTGACCATCAATAAAGTGCTCTCCGGAAAAGGCCAAGGCGACCCGACGGCGTTGATCGACGCCGGGATCATCCTGTTGCCGCAAAGCCGCAACCTGCCCAGCGTGACGATGACCGATCAGGACGGCAAACCGGTGGCGGTCAATGAACTCAAAGGCAAGTGGTCGCTGCTGTTCTTCGGCTACACCTTCTGCCCGGACATCTGCCCGACCACCCTCGCCCAGCTGCGGCAGATTAAAAGCGAACTGCCGCCCGAGGCTGTGGATAAGTTGCAGATCGTACTGGTCAGCGTCGACCCGAATCGCGACACGCCCAAGCAACTCAAACAGTACCTGGGTTATTTCGATCCCCAATTCATCGGCCTGACACCAACGTCAGTCGAGGAACTGCAAAAAGTCGCCAACGCAGTGAGCATTCCGTTCATTCCAGCCGACACCAGCAAACCGAACTACACCGTCGACCACAGTGGCAACCTCGCCGTGATTGGGCCGGATGGCACTCAGCGGGGGTTTATTCGGTCGCCGTTGAACAACCAGAAACTGGTGGCGCAATTGCCGGTGATGCTGAACCGCAAGTAAGACTCTGTGACTGACACACCGCCTTCGCGGGCAAGCCTTAATGCCAGTCAGTTAAGCGATGAAGGTCAACTGTAGGAGCGAGCTTGCTCGCGAAAAACGTTAACGATAACGCGAAAATTCTGAAT
>NZ_JBOIBY010000736.1:0-26551 GCF_050739655.1 Pseudomonas sp.
CTGCTGTTCCAGCGGTGAAAAAAGCCCCTGCGAAAAAAGCTCCGGCCAAGAAAACACCTGCGAAAACTGCAACGCCGGCGAAGAAAACCACGCCAGCCAAAGCCGCTGCGACAGACAAGAAGGTCGCCAGCACCGATACTGCAAAGCAGTGATTCGTTAACCAAAAGGAATGCGCCATGACCCAGGGCCTGGCTGATATGCGTCGTGACTACACCCGTGATGGCCTGACCGAGGCGCAAGCCCCGGCCGAGCCGTTCGCACTGTTCCACCAGTGGTTCGCCGACGCGGTGAAAACCGAACAGGCGCCGGTGGAAGCCAACGCCATGACCCTGGCCACCGTCGACCAGGACGGTCGACCACACTGTCGCATTCTGTTGCTCAAGGGCCTGGACGAGCAGGGCTTTACCTTTTTCACCAACTACGAGAGCGCCAAGGGCCAGCACCTGGCCGCGAATCCGTTCGCGGCCATGACGTTTTTCTGGCCGGCGCTGGAACGCCAGGTGCGTATCGAAGGGCGGGTGGTGAAGGTCACGCCTGAGGAGTCCGACGCCTATTATCAGGTCCGTCCACTGGGCAGTCGCCTGGGGGCCTGGGCATCGCCGCAGAGCCGCGTGATCGCCGATCGCGGGGAGCTAGAAGCACTGCTCAAGAACACCGAGCAACGTTTCAGCGACACCCAGCCGCATTGCCCGGAACACTGGGGTGGCTATCGCCTGCTGCCGGAACGCATCGAATTCTGGCAGGGCCGCCCAAGCCGCCTGCACGACCGCCTCAACTACCGCCAGCAGGGCGCCGACTGGATGCTTGAGCGTCTGGCACCCTGAGTAGCCTACCGACCGGGATAACCTGCCGCAGCGGCCTCCAGCCACTTCGGCAGGTCCCGACGCTTGATCTTCTGCGCCTGCGCACTCGCCAACCGCTCGAGCATGAAGGCTTTTTTCTGCTCGTCCTTGCCGGCCAGCGCCAGTGCCAGGTCGCGGTCCATCCAGCGTTTGATCCGCACGTACAGCCACCAATGGAAGTACAAACCGGCAACAGTCGTGACGACGATGATAAAGTAGTCCATGAAAATCCTTGGTCAGCGGGGCAGTTTTCCGATTTTGCCGCTACTGTGTGAGTTCGTGGGAGCGCCTTAACGGGGCCTGAATCAAACCAATTTTACCCGGGTGGTGCCGTGACAGGCGTCAAGCCGTGGGGTCTAATGAACATCTGTTTCTTTGGAGTTGATGCTATGCGTAAGTCTGTACTGCTGGTTGCTTCCTTTTCCACGATGGCGATGTTGCTCACTGGTTGCCAATCGAGCCTGACCGGTGACTCCTATTCCCGTGACGAAGCGCGTCGCGTGCAGACCGTTCGCATGGGCACTATCGAAGCGCTGCGTCCAGTGAAGATCGAAGGCACCAAGACCCCGATCGGCAGCGTCGCCGGTGCAGCGGTGGGTGGCGTTGGCGGTAGCGCAATCGGTGGCGGTAAAGGCAGCATCGTTGCGGCGGTCATCGGCGCCGTTGCTGGTGGTCTGATAGGGTCGGCAGCCGAAGAAGGCATGACCCGTACCCAAGGCGTGGAAATCACCGTGCGCGAAGACGACGGCAGCATGCGCGCCTACGTGCAACAGGTTCAGGAAAACGAAGTGTTCCGCGTTGGCGAGCGAGTACGCATCGCTACGGTCGATGGCACCAGCCGCGTTACGCACTAAGCGGGAAAGCGGGTAAAAGAAAACCCCGATCAGGTGAACTGGTCGGGGTTTTTTTATTCGCCTGACGAGGCTGTATTACTTTGAATGGCGTCAGGCGATGTCGCTGTTTTTCAGGACACTTGTACGGTTTGCTTGCGACTGGCCATCGCTGTTACGGCATAACCGATCAACGCTGCCAGTATTGAACCGGTCAGAATCCCCATCCGATCCATCCCGGCATAGTCGCTGACGCCGGGTTCAAAGGCCAGGGAACCCACAAACAGGCTCATGGTGAAGCCGATGCCGCAGAGAATCGCCACGCCCAGTATCTGCCCCCAGTTGGCGCCTTGGGGGAGGGAGGCGATGCCGATTTTTACGGCCAGCCAGGTCAGGCCTAACACACCGATGGTTTTGCCCAGAAGCAGGCCGACCGCGATGCCCATTGGCACGTCGTGGGTGAAGCTGTCGACAGTAACGCCGCTCAGGGACAGGCCGGCATTGGCAAAGGCGAACAGCGGCAGGATGCCGTAGGCCACCCACGGGTGCAGTGCGTGTTCGAGCGTCAGTAGCGGTGAGGACTCGGCGTTTTTGGTACGCAGCGGGATGCAGAACGCCAGCGTCACGCCGGCCAGCGTGGCATGTACGCCACTCTTGAGCACGCAGACCCAAAGGATCAAGCCGATGATCATGTACGGCCCGAGCTTGTTCACACCGAGGCGGTTCATACCGATCAATGCCGCGATGCAGGCCGCGGCCAGGGCCAGCGACAGCGTCGACAGCGCGCCGGAATAGAAGATTGCAATAATGATGATCGCGCCAAGGTCGTCGATGATCGCCAGGGTCATCAGGAACAGTTTCAGCGATACCGGAACCCGCTTACCCAGCAGCGCCAGCACGCCGAGGGCGAAGGCGATGTCGGTGGCAGTGGGAATTGCCCAGCCGTTGAGGGCCGGTGGATTGTCACGGTTGAGGAACCAGTAGATCAGCGCCGGCACCACCATACCGCCAATCGCAGCCGCGCCCGGCAGGACGATCTGCGACGGTTTCGACAATTGTCCGTCGAGGACTTCGCGCTTGACCTCCAGGCCGATCAGCAGGAAAAACAATGCCATCAGGCCATCGTTGATCCATAGCAGCAGCGGCTTGGCGATTTTCAACGCGCCGATCTGGGCCACCACGGGGGTGTCCAGCAGGCCGTTGTACAGCCACGACAGAGAGGAGTTGTTGATGATCAAAGCCAGAATGGCCGCGGCGATCAATAACAGACCGCTTGCAGCTTCCAGCTGAAAGAAACGCGTGAAAGTGCTACGCAGAGGCAAGGTCGCTCTCCATCGATATTCAAAAGGTGGGACACCCTAACCGGTACCCTTAGAAGTTAAAACAAAAGTTATATTCTTTTTTGTTATATGTCGTTACAAGCTGTTTGTACTGCACGGACCTGAGCCTAGCAGTTGCCGAGCGTATTGAACCCCAGCTGTATCTGTGCGTGATGTAGGTTTTTTCCTAAGCTTGATGATTGAGCCAGACTCCTGCCCGATCCAACGAGAAAACCACCATGAGCGACAACCGACAGTGGGCCCGCGAAGCCATCCGGATCATCGAAGCTGACTTCCAGCGTAGCGCCGACACCCATCTGATTCCTTTGCCGCTACCGGGTTTTCCAGGCATCGAGCTGTATTTCAAGGATGAGTCCAGCCATCCTACCGGCAGCCTCAAGCACCGCTTGGCACGTTCGCTGTTTCTTTATGCGTTGTGCAATGGCTGGCTCAAGCCCGGTGCGCCGGTGATCGAAGCCTCCAGCGGGTCGACGGCGATTTCCGAGGCGTATTTCGCCCGGTTGCTGGGGGTGCCATTTATTGCGGTGGTGCCTGCAAGCACCTCCAAGGAGAAGATCGCGCAGATCGCTTTCTACGGTGGCCAGACACATCTGGTGAAGGATCCAACGCAGATCTATGCCGAATCCGAGCGCCTGGCGCGGGAACACGATGGGCATTTCATCGACCAGTTCACCTATGCAGAGCGCGCCACCGACTGGCGGGCGAACAACAATATCGCCGAGTCGATTTTCCAGCAGATGCGTTTAGAAAAGCATCCAGAACCGAGTTGGCTGATCTCCAGCCCCGGTACCGGCGGCACGACCGCCACGCTGGGCCGATACGTGCGTTATCGCCAGCATTGCACCCGGGTACTGTGCGCCGATGCGCAGCGCTCAGTGTTTTTCGATTACTACCAGACCGGCGATGCCAGCCTGCGCCTGGACCACGGTTCACGGATTGAGGGCATTGGTCGGCCACGGGTAGAGGCGTCGTTTCTGCCCAAGGTGATCGATGCGATGGTCAAGGTGCCGGATGCATTGTCGCTGGCGGCGATGCATTACCTGGCCGAGCGCTTGGGGCGCCATGTGGGTGGATCCAGCGGGACCAATCTGATCGGCGCGCTGATGGCGGCACAACAGATGGCGGCGGCCGGGGAGACAGGGTCGATCGTGGCGATCTTGTGCGACAGCGGCGAGCGTTATGCCACGACTTACTACGATCAGAAATGGCTCAAGGCCGAGGGGTTTGAGTTGAGCGGGTTGATGGATGCGGTTGCTGCGACGGTGGAACGTGGTGAGGCGCTGCCGGCGAGCGTGTTGCGGGCCAATATCTGACACAAACAAAAAGATCGCAGCCTTCGGCAGCTCCTACAGGATGAATGCAATCCAATGTAGGTGCTGCCGAAGGCTGCGATCTTTTGCTCTTGATCTTTAAGCTTCCAGACCCAAAATGTCGCGGGCTACCGCCTCGGCAATCCGAATCCCATCCACACCCGCCGACAAAATCCCACCCGCATATCCCGCACCTTCACCCGCCGGGAACAGGCCTTTCACATTCAGGCTCTGCATCGACTCGTTGCGGGTGATCCGTAGTGGTGACGAGGTACGGGTCTCGATCCCGGTCAGCACCGCGTCATGCAGCGAGTAACCGCGAATCTGCTTCTCGAATGCCGGTAAGGCTTCGCGAATCGCTTCGATGGCAAAGGCCGGCAGGGCCAGCGCCAAGTCGCCCAGGGCAACGCCCGGTTTGTAGGACGGTTCGACCGTGCCCAGCTCGGTGGACGGCTTGCCCGCAATAAAGTCGCCGACCAGTTGCGCCGGTGCTTCGTAGTTGCTGCCGCCCAATACAAAGGCGTGGGATTCCAGACGTTCCTGCAATTCGATACCGGCCAGCGGGCCGCCCGGGTAATCGACTTCCGGGGTGATGCCGACCACGATCCCGGAGTTGGCGTTGCGTTCGTTACGCGAGTATTGGCTCATGCCGTTGGTCACGACGCGGTTTGGCTCGGAGGTCGCCGCCACCACGGTACCGCCCGGGCACATGCAGAAGCTGTAGACCGAGCGACCGTTCTTGGCGTGGTGCACCAGTTTGTAGTCGGCGGCGCCCAGCTTCGGGTGACCGGCGTATTTGCCCAGGCGTGCGCGGTCAATCAACGATTGCGGGTGCTCGATGCGGAAACCCACCGAGAACGGCTTGGCTTCCATGAACACACCACGGCCGTGAAGCATGCGGAAGGTGTCCCGGGCGCTGTGGCCGAGAGCGAGGATCACGTGTCTGGAATGAATCTGCTCGCCACCGTCGAGTTCGACGCCGACCAGTTGGCCGTCTTCGATCAGTACATCGGTGACCCGCTGCTGGAAGCGTACTTCGCCGCCCAGGGCACGAATCTGCTCACGCATGTTTTCCACGACACCGGTCAGGCGGAACGTACCGATGTGCGGTTTGCTGACGTAGAGGATTTCTTCCGGCGCGCCGGCCTTGACGAACTCATGCAGGACTTTGCGACCGATGAATTTCGGGTCCTTGATCTGGCTGTAGAGCTTGCCGTCGGAGAACGTGCCTGCGCCGCCTTCGCCAAACTGTACGTTGGACTCGGGGTTGAGCACGCTTTTGCGCCACAGGCCCCAGGTGTCCTTGGTGCGCTGGCGTACTTCGGTACCGCGTTCGAGGATGATCGGCTTGAAGCCCATTTGCGCCAGCAATAGCCCGGCGAAAATCCCGCAAGGGCCGAAACCGACCACCACCGGGCGCGCGCTCAGGTCGGCCGGCGCCTGGCCGACTTCTTTGTAGCTGACGTCCGGAGCCTCGTTGACGTTACGGTCATCGGCGAACTTGTGCAGCACCGCCGCCTCATCGCGAACGTTGAGGTCGATGGTGTAGATGAAGCAAAGCTCGGAGGACTTTTTGCGCGCATCGTAGCTGCGCTTGAACAAGGTGAAGTCGAGCAGATCCTCGCTGGCAAGCCCTAAGCGCTGCACGATGGCAGGGCGCAGGTCTTCATCGGGATGGTCGATCGGCAGCTTGAGTTCAGTGATTCGTAACATGACGGGATCCGGTTCGCGGGGCGCACAACTGCGCCAGGGCGTTTGAAACCGGCGATTATAAGCCGCAAAGGCCGGGTCCCGTGAGGCCTAAACGATCAGTCGTCGCGCGAACCGCCCAAATACCCGCATCCGCGTTGCACCTGGCCGTTGATACGCAGCTCGGCGCTCATGTGCTGGACGCTGCCGTTGCTGCCGTCAATGCAGCGTTGCGGGGCGACCCACAGTTCGATGTGCTGATTGTTGGCTTCGGTGCTGAGGTTGAAGCGGCCATCGCCCAGTTGTTCTTCGACGTAGGGCACGGCCAGTGGCGGCTGTCCGGCACGGTCGATGATCATGCCCTTGCCGCTGACGCTCACTTTCCACTCGGGGGTGTGGCCGGCAGCGCGCAGGATCAACTTTTTGAAGTCGGGATCTTCACAAACCTTAGCCGAGCGCTCGACCCGGTACAGCTGTTCGAGGTCGAGTTGCCCATCGCCGGAGCCGGAAACAATCCGTCCGCGCACGTCGGCAAACAGATTGCCCTTGGCGTCGGCCAGGCTAGCGGCCTGTTGCAGGACGCTTGTTCCACCGGTGTCGTTGACCACCAAACGGCGCTGTTCACCACAGGGCTGGAACAGCAGTTTACCGTCAGCTGCGCTCAACTGGCCCTGCATGCGGGTCTGGCCCGCATGGGAGGCGCTTTCTCGGGAGCCATCGAACAGCTGACAGGCTGCGAATAGGGGGAGCAGGGCAACAACGACTAAGGAACGGGCAACACGCATCTTGGGGTCTCCTGACAAGTGCCGCCACGTTACTCAGCCTGACCGTTCATCACAACCCTCGGGAAAAGATCGCAGCCTGCGGCAGCTCCTACAGGGTTGCAGTGCTTGGCGATGGTTGGACAAACGTAAATCCGTAGGAGCCGGCTTGCTGGCGAGGCGATGGTGAATATAAAGACGTCATCGCTAGCAAGCCAGCTCCTACAGGGATTTGCGTTTCCCTGTAGGAGCTGCCGCAGGCTGCGATCTTTTGATCTTCAAATATGAAAGGTCTGACCGGTCTGCAGCCCTTCGACACTCTTGGCATAGGCCAACGCTACATCGACTGCCGGAACCGGCTTGAAACCACGGAAGTACGGCGCATATTTGCCCATGGCTTCGACCAGCACGTTCGGGCTGATCGAGTTGACGCGAAGGCCACGGGGCAGCTCGATGGCGGCGGCGCGGACAAAGCTGTCCAGTGCACCGTTGACCAGTGCCGCCGAGGCGCCACTGTAAATCGGATCGTGGCTGAGCACGCCGGTGGTGAAGGTGAATGAAGCGCCATCATTGGCGAACTCACGGCCGATCAGCAGCAGGTTTACCTGGCCCATCAGCTTGTCTTTCAGGCCCAGGGCGAAGCTGTCTTCGGTCATTTCCGCCAACGGGGCAAAGGTCACGTTGCCGGCAGCGCAGATCAGCGCATCGAACTTGCCGGTTTGCTCGAACAGTTTGCGAATCGAGGCGCTGTCGCTGATATCCACATGGAAATCACCGCTGTTGCGGCCGATGCGGACGATTTCGTGGCGTGGGGAGAGCTCTTTGTCGATGGCCGAACCGATGGTGCCGACTGCGCCGATCAATAGGATTTTCATGTTGCTGTTGCTCCAGTGGTTTGAATGTGGGTTCAGTTTAGAGTGGTTTTTTCCGCTGATAAGCGCACTAATAGGCAACCTTTGGTTTTCAAATGGAAACAATCCATGAGTGAAATGGATGATCTGGCCGCGTTTGCAGTATTGGTCGAGGCGGGCAGTTTTACCCTGGCGGCTCAGCAGCTCGGTTGCAGCAAGGGGCAACTGTCCAAGCGCATCAGCCAACTCGAAGCGCAGTTTTCCGTGGTTCTGCTGCAACGCACCACACGGCGTTTGAACCTGACGGCAGCGGGCGCTGCATTGTTGCCACAGGCGCAGGCCCTGTTGGTCCAGGTCGAGCGGGCGCGTCAGGCGTTGGCGCGGCTGAAGGACGACATGGCCGGTCCGGTACGTATGACGGTGCCTGTGTCGTTGGGGGAAACGTTTTTCGATGGTTTGTTGCTGGAGTTTTCCAGCAAGTACCCCGAAGTGCAGATAGAGCTGGACCTTAGCAACGACTACCGTGAACTATCCCGGGATGGTTTCGATCTGGCGATTCGCTCCGATGTGGCCATTGACCAGCGACTGGTAGCGCGTCCGCTGTTGGCCTGGCACGAAATGACCTGCGCCAGCCCGGCCTATCTGGAGCAGTACGGTGAGCCACAGACTCCTCAGTCGCTGGCCGAGCATCGTTGCCTGCTCAACAGCCATTACAGTGGCCGGGAGGAGTGGCTGTATCACCAGCAGCACGAATTGTTGCGAGTGCGGGTTAGCGGACCGTTTGCCAGCAACCATTACAACCTGCTGAAAAAAGCTGCATTGGCGGGTGCCGGTATCGCTCGCTTACCGTCCTACCTGTTACCGACGGAATTGGCTGAGGGGCGCCTGCGCTGGCTGCTGCGCGATTATCAGACGCGGAGTATGCCGATGTATCTGGTGCATCCGTATCAGGGAGGGTTGCCGAAGCGGACACAGGTGCTGGCCGATTATTTGATGGGGTGGTTCAAGCGCAGTGGCGAGGCCTTGGATCGGCTCTGAGGCCCCCATCCTCTGGAACTGCCGAAGGCTGCGATTGATCGTTCCCACGCTCTGCGTGGGAACGATCAGGGTTCGGGGCGGGGTCGGGTAGTTGTGGCAGGCACAAAAAAACGGCCCGGAGGCCGTTTTTGTTTACTGCAATGGCTTAGCCGCCGAGGTACGCTTCGCGCACTTTCGGGTCGGTCAGCAGTGCTTCACCGGTGCCTTGCATCACCACCCGGCCGTTCTCCAGAACGTAGGCGCGGTCGGCGATTTTCAGCGCCTGGTTAGCGTTTTGTTCAACCAGGAACACCGTCACACCGTCCTTGCGCAGCTGTTCGATGATGTCGAAGATCTGCTGGATGATGATCGGTGCCAGGCCCAACGAAGGTTCGTCGAGCAGCAACAGCTTGGGCTTGCTCATCAGCGCACGGCCGATGGCGAGCATTTGCTGTTCGCCGCCGGACATGGTGCCGCCGCGCTGGCTGAAGCGTTCTTTCAGGCGTGGGAAAAGTCCAAGGACCTTGTCCATCTGTTCCTGATAGTCGCCTTTGGCAGTGAAGAAGCCGCCCATGGAGAGGTTTTCTTCCACGGTCAGGCGGGAAAACACCCGACGACCTTCCGGGACAACCGCGATGCTCTTGCGCATGATCTGCGAAGAATCCTGGCCGACCAGTTCCTCACCCATGTAGCGGATGCTGCCGCTGTGAGCCCGCGGCGAACCGCACAGGGTCATCAGCAGCGTGGACTTGCCGGCACCGTTGGCGCCGATCAGGGTCACGATCTCGCCCTGGCGGACTTCGACGTTGACGCTGTGCAGCGCCTGGATCTTGCCATAGAAGGTGGAAACGTTTTCGAACTGCAGCATTTACGCTTCCCCCAGGTAGGCTTTGATCACATCAGGATTGTCGCGGATCTGTTCCGGCGTACCGTCGGCCAGAGGCGTGCCCTGGTTGATCACGACAATGTGGTCGGAAATGCTCATGACCAGTTTCATGTCGTGTTCGATCAGCAGCACGGTCACGTTGTGCTCTTCACGCAACACGCTGATCAGTTGCTTCAGATCTTCGGTTTCCTTGGGGTTCAGACCGGCAGCCGGTTCGTCGAGCATGAGGATCCGCGGGCGGGTCATCATGCAACGGGCGATTTCCAGGCGACGTTGCTGACCGTAGGCCAGGGTACCGGCCGGACGGTTGGCGAACTCCTTGAGGTTGACCTTTTCCAGCCAGTACTCGGCGAAGTCCATGGCCTCACGCTCGCTCTTGCGGAACGCCGGGGTCTTGAACAGGCCGGACAGGAAGTTGGTGTTCAGGTGACGGTGCTGGGCGATCAAGAGGTTCTCGACCGCGGTCATGTCCTTGAACAACCGAACGTTCTGGAAGGTGCGCACCACGCCTTTGAGGGCGATTTTGTGGCCCGGCAGGCCTTCGATCGCCTCTCCGTCCAGCTTGATGCTGCCGCCGCTCGGCTTGTAGAAGCCGGTCAGGCAGTTGAATACGGTGGTTTTGCCGGCACCGTTAGGGCCGATCAGTGCAACCACTTGTTTCTCTTTCACGCTCAAGGCTACGCCGTTGACCGCCAGCAAGCCGCCGAAGCGCATGCTCAGGTTTTCTACTTTGAGGATCTCGCGGCTCATTTGCGCAGCTCCATGTGAGGACGTTGCATGGGCAGCAGACCCTGAGGTCGCCAGATCATCATCAGTACCATCAAGGCACCGAACATCAACATGCGGTACTCACTGAACTCACGCATCATTTCCGGCAGCAGGATCATCACCACGGCAGCGAGGATCACCCCCAGCTGCGAGCCCATGCCACCCAGTACCACGATGGCGAGAATGATCGCCGACTCGATGAAGGTGAAGGACTCCGGTGTCACCAGGCCCTGACGGGCGGCGAAGAAGCTGCCGGCGAAACCGGCGAAGCTCGCACCCAGGGTGAAGGCCGACAGCTTGATGATGGTTGGGTTCAGACCCAGCGCACGGCAGGCGATTTCGTCTTCGCGCAACGCTTCCCAGGCGCGGCCCAGTGGCATGCGCAACAAGCGGTTGATGACGAACAGCGCAGCCAGTGCCAGGAGCAGGGCAACCAGGTAAAGGAAGATCACCTTGTTGATCGAGTTGTATTCCAGGCCGAAGTACTCGTGGAAGGTTTGCATGCCTTCCGCGGCTTTACGTTCGAAGGTCAGACCGAAGAACGTCGGTTTCTCGATGTTGCTGATCCCGTTCGGTCCGCCCGTGAGGCCGGTCAGGTTACGCAGGAACAGACGGATGATTTCACCGAAGCCCAAGGTCACGATCGCCAGGTAGTCGCCACGCAGACGCAACACCGGGAAGCCCAGCAGGAAGCCGAAGGTGGCTGCCATCAGGCCGGCGATTGGCAGGCAGATCCAGAAGCTCAGACCGTAGTAGTGCGACAGCAGCGCGTAGCTGTAGGCGCCGACGGCATAGAAACCGACGTAACCAAGGTCGAGCAGACCCGCCAGACCGACCACGATGTTCAGGCCCAGGCCGAGCATCACATAGATCAGTACTAGCGTCGCGATGTCCACAGCGCCACGGGAACCGAAGAACGGCCAGATCAGGGCACCGGCAATGATCGCAATGATGAACCAGCGCTGAGTGGTCGGCAGGGTCAGGAAGTTGCTGGCCTTGGCCGGAATCAGCGGGCCTCTGGAGGACGAACGCCAGACGGAGCTGATCTGTTGGTCGAACAAAACGCGCAGGAACATCAGCACCGAGCACAGGGCGATGACGATCAGCGTGGTGGGGCTGGTGCCGTGCACTTCAAGGTTGATACCGACGATGGTCAGCTTCAGGCCCAGTACCGGGTAGGCAACGGCCCACACCAGCAAGGCACTGAACAGTGCCTGTTTAAGATTCCTAGTCATACTTTCTCAACCTCCGGACGACCCAGCAGGCCGGTTGGCCGGAACAACAACACCAAAACCAAGAGACCGAAGGCCACGACGTCCTTGTACTGGTCGCCGAAAATATCGGCGCCGAAGGCTTCTGCCACACCCAGTACCAGCCCGCCGAGCATGGCGCCCGGAATGCTGCCGATACCGCCCAGTACGGCTGCGGTGAAGGCCTTGAGGCCGACCAGGAAACCGGCGTTCGGGTTGATCACGCCGTATTGCATGCTCAGCAGCACGGCCGCGATGGCCGCCAGGGCGGCACCGATGACGAAGGTCAGGGCGATGATGTTGTTGGTGTTGATACCCAGCAGGTTGGCCATCTTGATGTCTTCGGCGCAGGCGCGGCAGGCGCGGCCCAGGCGAGAACGGGAGATGAACATTGTCAGGCCGAACATGGCGACCAGGGTCACCACGAACACCACGATTTGCATGTAGGAAATCAGCACTTCATGTGCGCCACCTGGCCCGAAGGCAAAGTTGCCCGGAATCAGGTTGGGGATGGATTTGTCCTTGGAGTCTTGCGCCAGCAGAACCGTGTTCTGCAGGAAGATCGACATGCCGATGGCGGAAATCAGCGGGATCAGACGGTTGCTGCCGCGCAAGGGGCGGTAGGCGATCCGTTCGATGCTGTAGCCGTAGGCACTGGTGACAACGATGGTTGCGAGAAACGCGGCGGTCATCAACAGCGGAACACTGTCGAGTCCCAGCATGGCCAGCCCGGCGATGGCGATGAACGCCACGTACGAACCGATCATGTACACCTCGCCGTGGGCGAAGTTGATCATTCCAATGATGCCGTAAACCATCGTATAGCCGATGGCGATCAGGGCATACGTGCTGCCAATGGTCAGACCATTAACCAGCTGTTGGAAGAAGTGATAGATGTCAGGCATTACAGCGCTCCTAAAAACCTGATACGCATTTCACTGGTGGAGTCATTTTCCCGCCCGGGCCCCGTGGATCTGCACCCACTTCGAACACGGGTTTTGCCAGCGAACCGCTGATGACGGTTTTGAGATTTTCAGGTGGGGAGACTAGCGGATCACGCCAGCGCGGCCCAGGTACGTTCGTAAAACAAAGCCCACGGCACGCCGTGGGCTTTGTTGGCAGTCAGTCAGGCAATGCCTTACTGAGGCGAAGCTTCAGTTTTTGGTTTGCCGAAGTGCCACTCGTAAACCACGAATTTGAAGTCCTTCAGGTCGCCTTTTTCGTCGAAGCTCAGGTTGCCGGTTGGGGTCTTGAAGGTGCCTTTGTGGATGGCTTCAGCCACTTTGGCGGTGTCTTCGGACTTGGCAGTCTTGATGCCTTCGACGATCACTTCCACAGCCGAGTAGGCCGGGAACACGAACGGACCGCTCGGGTCTTCTTTCTTGGCCTTGAATGCATCAACCAGGGCAACGTTGGCAGGATCCTGGTCGAAGGACTTCGGCAGGGTTACCAGCAGGCCTTCGGAAGCGTCCTTGGCGATCTGCGAGATGGAGTCGTTACCCACGCCTTCCGGGCCCATGAACTTGGCTTTCAGGCCTTTTTCCTGGGATTGACGCAGGATCAGACCCAGTTCCGGGTGGTAGCCGCCGTAGTAGACGAAGTCGACGTTGGCTTGCTTGAGCTTGGCGATGATCGAGGAGAAGTCCTTGTCGCCGGCGTTAACGCCTTCGAACACGGCAACCTTGACGTTCTTGCCTTCCAGGGTTTTCTTCACGGCGGTGGCGATGCCTTCACCGTACTGCTGCTTGTCGTGCAGAACGGCAACGACTTTAGGTTTTACGTGGTCGGCAATGTAGTTACCGGCAGCAGGGCCTTGGGCGCTGTCCAGGCCGATGGTGCGGAACACCATTTTGTAACCACGGGTAGTGATGTCCGGGCTGGTGGCAGCCGGGGTGATCATGATCACGCCTTCGTCTTCGTAGATGTCCGAAGCCGGTTGAGTGGAGCTGGAGCACAGGTGGCCAACCACGAACTTCACGCCATCGTTGACGACTTTGTTCGCGACCGCTACCGCTTGTTTTGGATCACAGGCGTCATCGTATTCAACGGCTTCGAGTTTCTTGCCGTCTACGCCGCCTTTGGCGTTGATCTGTTCGATGGCCATTTTGGCGCCACTGAACTGCATGTCGCCGTATTGGGCTACAGGACCGGTTTTAGGGCCGGCAATGCCGATCTTGATGGTGTCAGCTGCGAACGAATGGCTGGCAACCCCGGCCAGAACCATAGCGGCAAACAGTTTGGAAATCTGCTTAGTAGCCTTAGTCATAGTGCTCCACTCTTACTGTTGTAATTTTTATAGTCCTGGCGCCGTTGGCAGCAGAACCGGGTCAGATATCCACGACATCCCCCGGAAATGCCCCCCGGCAACTGTACCGGTACAGTGTAGAGCGCCGATTGTCAGCCTGGGAAGCTGGCTTCAGGGGGCAAAACTTGAGCGTGTCGCATATTTGAAAGAAAAAGTCAGAATTGCGGCGGGGTTTTGACGGGCTTATAGCCAGATTCCGTGCATTCCTTGGCATTCCTGCTGTTTTCATTCGGTACTGCAAATTGCTACCGGGTTTTTCTGCCAGACCACCGACGTTATGATTGCGCCAATTTCTTTTCCGGACAGACCCATGAACGAAGAACCTAGCACCCTCTATGCCAAGCTGCTTGGAGAAACCGCATCTATTTCCTGGAAGGAGCTGGAGCCGTTCTTCGCCAAGGGTGCCCTATTGTGGGTCGACCCGAGCCTGGATTTGATCGCCGCCGCCGAGGCCATGGCGACCGATGAAGGGGAGAAAGTGGCTGCCTGGCTGGCTGCCGACAAGGTCGCCAAGCTGTCTGAAACGCGGGCGCTGGATCTTTTCGAACGTGATCCGCAGTTGTGGGCAGTCGTGGTTTCGCCGTGGATCATGATCCAGGAAAGAGCGAAGGTTTGAATGCACGCACCAGGCTGGTGCGTGCTTGCGCCAGTTAAAAGTGTGTAGGCGAGTAGCGTGATGGCACGTTGCCGTAGAGAAAGGCCACAGCCTCACGGTGACGTAAACGTAACGGGAACAGTTGAAAGGGCAGCCTGAGGGCTGCTCAATTGTTTCTGAGTGTTTTCAAAAGCAAAAGATCGCAGCCTGCGGCAGCTCCTACACCTCACATGTAGGAGCTGCCGAAGGCTGCGATCTTTCTGAGCGACTAAATCAATACGCCGTCTTACCCGTATGGTTATTCAACGAAATAACCTTGGTCTTGCCAATGCGGTGGCGATAGATCTCGCGCAAGTACTTGATCGCCTTCTTCACGCAATCCCGGGACAGGCGGATGTCGTTGATCGACACGAACTTGTCCTTGTCGTTGATCAGCTCACGGTACTTCTTCTCGTACATCGGTTTGATCGCATACCAGTTGGTATCGAGGATCTTCGCCGGATTCTCGAATTCGTTGAGCAGATCGTCGATCCGGTCTTCGTCGAAGTGTTCGTTGATGATGAAGTCCAGGATCGAGTTGTCCAGGGTCTCGTCGAAGCGGTACGGGTTTTTCGCGAAGCAACGCTTGATGAACGCCACGATCAGCGTCAGGAAGTCGTCCGACAGGCACGGGCTCTTGGCGATCAGGGTGGTCAGCGACAAGTTCGCCGAAGCGCCGATCACCAGTGCGTAGCGCTTGAGCGTCGTGTTGGGGAACAGGCTGTTGAGGTGGGTCTTGAGCCGGTTCAGATCCATGTAAGACAGCTTGTAATCCTTGGGCAGCGAGACGATCGACACCACCGACGAGCAGTTCTTGAAGAAGTGCAGGTCGTGCAGGGCCGCTGCGTCATAGCCCGAGTTCTTGTATTGCTCCAGCGACGCACGATAACGCTTGGACTCGATCGGCAGCAGGCTGATGCCCTCGATGGCCTGGGTCACCTTGTTGAAGTGCGGAAGGTCGATGGAGCGGAAGAACAGGTCGTCGATGTTCAGGCGCTGCTGCTCTTTCTCGAACACCTTGAACTTGTCGCTGGTCGGCGCCGGGGTTTCCGGGACGACGGACTCGGCGTAGGCAATCGCCACCGGGCCGGCCAGGCTCATGAACAGGTCGTTGGCGTCCAGACGGATGGTTTCGCCAATATCGATGCCAGCGCGACGGAAATAGTTCTGGTCGTAGTCAGTCGTGACCGCCTGGGCCGTCAGAATGTTGAAGATCTGCTGAGAGATGTACTGGTTGGCGTGTTTTTCCATCGCATTGACATCAATGTTCTGGATGTTGCCGTCATCATTCTCTTCGGCGTAACGCATGATGTCGTTGGAGATCAGCATCATCGCGTTCCATGGGCGGATTCGGCCCATGACGCTGGCTTCGCTGCTGTCTTCATTGGCGAAGTTGTAGGAGAAGTCCCATTCCTCCGACAGGTATTTGCACAGCAGGCGACCGGCGTTGATGTGCAGTGCTTCGGACATTTCGCTGCGGTGATCGGAAATGTTCGGCAGCACGCAAATGCCGCTGGTGAAAATCGGTTCGAAGACGAACGAATGACCGCTCTTGCCGTCGTGCTCGTCCATCGGCTTGGTGTCGAACGTCTTGTTCATGTACGAATGCTGTTGGGCCAGTCCGAATTCCGACGCCATGCCCGAACCCGTACCGCCGCCGGCACTGAAAATCGAGAAGTACAGGCGCGACTGGTTGGCCTTGATGCCGCAGCTGTCGATCAGGTACGAGTGAATCATCTTCCAGTCCGGGCTGGAGAAACGCTGGGTGTCCTTGTTCAGGATGATCTTGGCCAGGTACTGGCCGAGGATCGGCGCGTTACCCGCACCACCGGCGTGGACTTCCGACAAGTCCATGATTTTCATTTTGCTGTAGTCGCGCAGGAAGCCGCTTTTCTCGCCCTTGCGTGAGAATCGGATACGACCGGCGATGTCTTTGTCCAGGTCGCCGAGCATTACCAGCGGCTCTACCAGGAACACCGGTTTAGTGGCTTTGTTCGGAATCAGGCGCAGATTGTTGCGAATCCACTGTGCCGGGCTGTAGCCCTTTTCGGCGTAGCGCTTGTCCGGCGACAGGCGATCTTCGTTATTGAATTCGTTGAGATAGAACTTGCGAGCGTTGTACACCAGCTCCGCGACATCCAGCGCAATATTCGAACCGCAGCGGCCCAGGCCGATCAGGCACACCGACGGGAATTCCTGGTCGCTGTGCTGTTCGTTGTCGCCTTCCAAATGCGGTGGGCGCGGGAACACCATGTCGCGCAGTCCGTCGAGATTGTCGAGGATGCGGTCGGTGTTGGTTTCAGTGAAATAGAGATATTGCTGGGTCGCCGCCGGGCGCGACGGCGTGAATGGCTTCGACGGCGCGGGGCTGTTCGCCGCTGGGCTCAGCGTCAGATCGGAAATCGCAGTGGCCGGGTTATTTTTGGAAGTCATTGTTTGCGATGTACCTGGGCTGGTTGGTCGGGCGACACACTGTCGTCGAACTGTCACGGGCTCGCGTCTTTTATCTGCGCGTATTTGGCCCAAGCGTCAGAGCCGTGGCCTGAGCTTCGCTCGGGGGGAATCCTTTCCTAAGTCATGATAAATCGGCCAAGATTTAGCAATCTTTAATCAAAAGGAGGCTAAATGATGTCAACGCTACCTTCGTTGGGGTTTGCCGGGATCGGACTCATGGGCCTTCCCATGTGCCGGCGTCTGCTGGCAGCGGGTTACCCACTGACGGTGTGGAACCGAAATCCGGCCAAATGCGCACCGCTGGTGGAGGCGGGTGCGCGACAGGTCGCGACCCCAGCCGAGCTATGCCAGCACGCGGATGTGGTGATGATGTGCCTGGCGGATACGTCGGTGGTGCGCGAGGTGGTGTTTGGCGAGGCAGGCGTGGTCGCGGGTGCGAAAAGTGGCCAGTTGCTGGTGGACTTTTCCAGTCTGGAACCTACCGCTACGCGGGAAATGGCGGCAGAGCTTGTCAGCAAAACCGGTATGGGCTGGCTCGATGCGCCGGTCTCCGGCGGCGTGATTGGCGCTGAAGCGGGCAGCCTGGCGATCATGGTCGGTGGCGACGCGGCAAATCTTGAACGCATCAAACCCGTGTTGCTGCGTCTCGGGCAGCGCGTGACGCACATGGGTGCAGTCGGAGCAGGGCAGGTCACCAAGGCCTGCAATCAAATGATTGTGGCCTGCAATGTGCTGGTCATTGCCGAAGTGGTGGCGTTGGCGGAGCGTTCGGGCGTTGATGCGAGCCTGATCGCCGAGGCGCTGGCCGGTGGTTTTGCCGATTCAAAACCCTTGCAGTTCATCGCTCCGCAAATGGCCGAGAGCCATTTCGAACCGGTGAAGTGGCACGTGCGCACCTTGCTCAAGGACCTGGATGGCGCGGTGAAGTTTTCCCGCGAGCAGGGTTCGGCAACCCCGATCAGCGGCCTTGCGGCGCAGTTGATGCGGTTGCATGGTGCGCAGGGAAACCTGGAAAAAGACCCTTCTACATTAGTGCAGATGTACCGTGAACCAGACTCAACGTCATGACGGTGTAGGAATGCTTGCGCTGGTTGATTTCGTTCAGCACCGGGCGTAGTTGGTCGATCGTCACAGGGCGACTGAGCAGGTATCCCTGAACGAAGTCGCAGCCTTGGCGCTCCAGAAACTGGTATTGCTCGAAGGTTTCGACACCCTCGGTGACCACATCCAGGTGCAGGGTGTGGGCCATGGCGATAATTGCCTGGACGATCTCCATGTCCTGGGTAGATTTGGGGATGTCCTGAATGAACGAGCGGTCGATTTTCAGCGTATTGAGAGGCAAGCGCTTGAGGTAGGCCAGGGACGAGTAACCGGTGCCGAAGTCATCGATCGACAGCGACACACCGAGGGCGCGGATGTGCTCAAGCAACGACAGCGTATCGGCGATGTTGCCCATCAGCGCGTTTTCGGTCACCTCCAGTTCCAGGCGTTGCGGCGCTACACCGGCGTTTTGAAGCACCTGTTCGATCTCTGCGGGCAGCTCCTCGCGTGCCAGGCTCAAGGGTGAACAATTCACGGCGACCTTCAATTCTTCGCAGCCCAGCTCTGACAACTTGCCGAGGTCTTCACAGGCCTTGCGCAGCACCCATTTATCCAGCTCGGTGATCAGGCCATTGGCCTCGGCTATTGAGATGAAACGGTCCGGGGCAAGAAAACCGTGGACTGGGTGTTGCCAGCGAATCAACGCTTCAAGCTTGCTGACCTGACCGGTTTTGAGGTCGTAGATCGGTTGGTAATAGAGCATCAAGCCGTCGTCTTCGAGCAGGGCGTGGCGCAATTCTTCTTCCAATTGCAGTTCCAGTGTGGCGCGGGCCTTGAGGTGGGGGCTGAAGAAGTTCAAGCCATTGCGGCCGCTGTCCTTGGACTGATACAGCGCCAGGTCAGCATTTTTCAGCAGCTCTTCACAGCTTTCGCCGTCTTCGGGAAACAGGCTGATGCCGATGCTGGTGGTCATCACCATGCGCCTTCCTGCCAGAGCGACAGGTTCTTTCATTTTCTGCATGATGCGTTGGGCCAAGTGTCGCGCCTCCTCACGATCTTGCAGGTCTATGAGAATGCAGAACTCATCGCCACCCAGGCGCGCCACCACATCTTCATGGCTTCGTATCGAGCTTCTGATATGACCTGCGAGCACCTTGAGCAGCTCATCGCCGGCATCGTGGCCGAGGCTGTCGTTGATCCGCTTGAAGTGGTCGATGTCGAGAAACAGGACGGCGAGCATGCCGCCACCGTGGGCTTTCTCGCTGAGTTTCTCGGCGAAAATCTGGTTGAAACCCCGGCGGTTGATCAGGTTGGTCAAAGGGTCGTAATGCGCGACCTGTTGCAGAGATATGCGCGCCTGATCCAGTTGGCTAAGCAATGTATTGACCCGCTGCAGGTCATGATCCTTGTGTTGCAGCTTCTTGTCCGCCAGCGCGGCGCTGATGCTGCTGCCAAGGATCAACAGCGTCATGACCGCCACGGTCAGACCCAATTGCAGATGATTGTTTTCCCCGGGTTGGGTCAGGAGACTGTCGGTGGGCAGCACCAGATTGAAAGCTGCCATGCCGGTGAAATGCATGCTGAAGATGCCTGCCCCGAGCACCAGGCTGGCACTGTACTTGAGCAGTTTATGGAGTATCCCGGTGCCATTGCGCAGGTACCTGGCCAGCAGCAGTGCCGCCAGGCTGGCGCCGATTGCGATCGTGATTGAGAGACTGAACAACACCGGATGATAGTAGACCTGTGCCTGCGAACGCAGGGCGGACATGCCTACATAGTGCATGGCTGAGATGCCCAGGCCGATACAGATCGCTGATCTGAAACATTGCCAGAAGCTCAAGACCGGCTGGCTGAGGGTGCGCATCGCCAGCCACGAAGCGAGCAGGGCTATCAGCAAGGAAACAAGGGTGATGGGCAATTGATAGTGGATGTCGAGTGGAGCCTGGAAAGCCAGCATGCCAATGAAGTGCATGGCCCAGATTCCGCCTGCCAGGCAGCCCGCGCCGACCCAGCGCCAGAGTCGTTCGGAGGCCCCTTTTTCGGCTTGGGCCACCCGTTCCGTCATGTCCAGTGTGGCAAAGCTGCCAGCGCAGGCGACCAGGTACGCCAGTAGCACCAAAAAAGGGTTATGTATGCAATTGAGTATGACCTGTCCGCTGTCTGTCAGCTCGGTAATGAAATGCAAACCAAGCCACCCCATAGCATGCCTCGTCGTTAGGTCTCAGGCTGGCGCAATGAGCGCTGGCGAATGCCATGGAGTATAGAAGGCGTAGGGGAAGCGCAAGCGATGGTGGCACATTGGTTTCGGCCATTTCGAAATTAGCCTGATAGCGAGGGGTACTAAGCGTCAGGCGCTTTGTAGTTCGGCTATTTCAAACGCCGGTTCCAAGGGCTGCAGACCAAAGGCTGCGCGGGCAGCATCGCAATCGGGATTGACCTGGCCGTCGACCCAGGACGCTTCGAATTCGCGGCAGGTACTGGAGCGCTTTTCGTAGATCGAGCATTGCACGGTGCTGCCGACTTCCCCCACCAGGCTGGTGCATCGCACCGGTTTGCAGCCGGTGCCGATCATCGCCACCCGACTGGGGCTGATCTGTTCGACCAGCTCATCGGGCACGATCCCGCCGGCCGAGGTGCATTCACCCCAAAAAAAAGACACGCGAAAATGAGAACAGCAGGCACCGCAATTCAGACACGGACTGGCTTCGGACATGGGTGATTATCTAAGGAGGAGTGGGGGCACGGGGGCAGACAAGGCCGCTATTCTAGGCATCGCCAGCGGCTTGGGAAGAGGGGTGGCAAGGTATTTTTCAACGGTCGGACGGACTGCGATGTGGCGGGCCTGCGAATGCTCCCACAGGTTGTGCGCCATGGGTCGATATCAGCCTTGCGAATAATTGCAGACAGCTTTGGAGCGCCTGTCTAGATTGAGTATTCCGGGGGCAGTGACGCCCCAATAACAATAAATGAGACGGACCCATGCAGAACTCGACCCAAGCGGCGAATGCCTGGCGCATTCTGTTCCTGTTGTTCCTGGCTAATCTCTTCAACTTTTTTGACCGCACCATCCCCGCCATCATCATCGAACCCATTCGCATGGAATGGCATCTCAGCGACTTTCAGCTGGGGATCATCGGCACCGCCTTCACCATCGTCTACGCAATCGCCGGCCTGCCATTGGGGCGTATGGCCGATACCGGGTCGCGTAGCAAACTGATGGGCTGGGGCCTGGCTGCCTGGAGTGGGTTGACGGCGGTCAACGGCATGGTGGGCAGTTTCTGGAGTTTCCTGATCGTGCGCATGGGCATCGGCATCGGTGAAGCCAGCTACGCCCCAGCGGCGAACTCGCTGATTGGCGACTTGTTCCCGGCTCACCGTCGGGCGCGGGCCATGGGGATTTTCATGCTGGGGCTGCCGTTGGGGCTGTTGCTGGCATTCTTTACCATTGGCGCGATGGTAAAGGCGTTCGACAGCTGGCGTGCTCCGTTTTTCATCGCCGCCGTACCTGGGCTGATCCTCGCCGTCTTCATGTTTTTCATCAAGGAACCAAAACGCGGCGCTGCGGAGGCTGTGCAGGTTTCGCAAGAGCGCGTTGATAGGCCGATCCGCCGAATCCTGGCGGTGCCAACCTTCCTGTGGCTGGTTTTGGCCGGGCTTTGTTTCAACTTCGCCACTTACGCCTGCAACTCGTTTCTGGTGCCGATGCTGCAGCGTTATTTCCTGATGCCGCTACAGGAAGCTGCGGTGGCGACCGGCGTTATCGTTGGCGTAACCGGGTTGATCGGCCTGACGCTGGGTGGTTGGGTCGCGGACAAGATTCACCAACGAATCGCCAATGGCCGCCTGCTGTTTGCTGCATTCAGCCTGATCATCTCTACCGTCTGCACCGCTTGGGCGCTGCATTCCGGTCGAATCGAGATCGGCGTTTTCGTGGCGGTGTTCAGTCTGGGCTGGTTGTTTGCCTACAACTTCTATACCTGCGTATACACGGCGATCCAGGATGTGGTCGAACCGCGCCTGCGGGCTACGGCCATGGCGGTGTTCTTCGCCGGGCTCTATCTGTTGGGCGGCGGGCTTGGGCCGGTAGTGGTCGGTGCCTTGTCTGATCACTTCGCCCACACGGCGATGCTCGCTGCGGGTGCGGAGCAAATGACGGAAGCGTTCAAGGCTGTCGGCCTGCACGACGCCATGTACCTGATTCCGGTGGCGCTGTTTTTCACCATGGTGTTTCTGGTGATGGCTTCTCGGTGTTTTGTGAGGGATGCCAAGCGGATGAAGGAAGGGTTGGTTGCGGTGGTTGAGCCGCAGGGCGAAGGGGTGCCGGCTTAAGATCAAAAGATCGCAGCCTGCGGCAGCTCCATGGGATCGCATTCCTCTGTAGGAGCTGCCGAAGGCTGCGATCTTGTAAAAAGAAGGCCCGCATTGCGCGGGCCTTCTTCATTACGGGGGAAGGGAATTAACCCGCCACCAACACCCGAATCGCTTCCAGTCGCAACGCAGCCTTGTCGAGCATGGCCAGGCCTTGCTCGCGTTGTTTGCGCAGGGCAACCAGTTCGCTGTCACGTACGGTCGGGTTGACCGCTTGCAACGCGGTCAGGCGCGCCAGTTCTTCATCGGTATCGGCCGCCAGGCGACGTTGCGCCTCTGCCACACGTTCTGCGTGGCGTGGGTAGATCTTGTCTTCGCCGGCATTGATCCGTGGCGACAGCTGATCGCGCTGGGCCTGGATGAACTTGTTGGCGCTGGCGCGCGGCACGCTTTCGAGCTGATCGTTCAGGGTCTCGAAGGCAACCCGGGCCGAGAGGTCATTGCCGTTGGCATCGAGCAGGCAACGCAGGGCCGCCGGTGGTAGGTAGCGGCCCAGTTGCAGCGAGCGTGGGGCGACCACCTCGCTGACATAGAGCAGCTCCAGCAGCACAGTGCCAGGTTTGAGCGCCTTGTTCTTGATCAGTGCCACGGCGGTGTTGCCCATCGAACCGGACAACACCAGATCCATGCCGCCCTGAACCATCGGGTGTTCCCAGGTAATGAACTGCATGTCTTCGCGAGACAGCGCCTGGTTGCGGTCGTAGGTGATGGTTACGCCTTCGTCGTCGCCGAGCGGGAAGCTGGCATCGAGCATTTTTTCGCTTGGCTTGAGGATCAGCGCGTTTTCCGAATGGTCTTCGCTGTCGATGCCGAAAGCGTCGAACAAGGTTTCCATGTAGATCGGCAGGGCGAACTGATCGTCTTGCTCAAGGATGTCTTCAACCAGTGCGTCGCCTTCGCCGGCACCACCGGAGTTGAGCTCCAGCAAACGGTCACGGCCGGTGTGCAGTTCGGCTTCCAGACGCTCACGCTCGGTGCGGGCTTCGTCAATCAGCGTTTGCCATTCGCCATCGTCGGCTTCTTCCAGCAACGGCAGCAGGCGCGGGCCGAACTGGTGCTGCAGGGCGTTGCCGGTCGGGCAGGTATTGAGAAAAGCGTTCAGCGCTTCGTGGTACCACTGGAACAGACGCTCTTGCGGGCTGGTTTCCAGGTACGGCACGTGCAGTTCGATGGTGTGCTTCTGGCCGATCCGGTCCAGACGACCGATACGTTGCTCCAGCAGGTCCGGGTGAGACGGCAGGTCGAACAGCACCAAGTGATGGGAGAACTGGAAGTTGCGGCCTTCACTGCCGATTTCCGAACAGATCAGCACTTGCGCGCCAAACTCTTCGTCAGCGAAGTAGGCGGCGGCGCGGTCACGCTCGAGGATGTTCATGCCTTCGTGGAACACCGTGGCCGGGATGCCGGAACGTACGCGCAGGGCGTCTTCCAGGTCCATCGCGGTTTCGGCATGGGCGCAGATCACCAGTACTTTGGTGCGCTTGAGCATTTTCAGCTGGTCGATCAGCCATTCGACGCGCGGGTCGAACTTCCACCAGCGCTCTTCTTCGTTGGCATCCGGCTGGGCCTGGAAGCTGACTTCCGGATACAGCTCGGCGTGATCGCCCAATGGCAGTTCGAGGTACTCGTCCGGGCACGGCAGCGGGTACGGATGCAGTTTACGCTCCGGGAAACCTTGCACGGCGGCACGGGTGTTGCGGAACAAGACGCGGCCGGTGCCATGGCGGTCCAGCAGTTCGCGCACGAGGCGAGCACTGGCTTCGGTGTCGCCGTCGTTGACTGCGGTCAGCAGGGCTTCGCCTTCGTTGCCGAGGAAACCGTGAATGGTTTTATGCGCTTGGGGCGACAGGCGACCCTTCTCCATCAACTCCTGGACGGCTTCGGCTACCGGGCGATAGTTTTCACTCTCGGCGCGGAAGGCAGCCAGGTCATGGAAACGATTCGGATCGAGCAGGCGCAGTCGAGCGAAGTGGCTGTCCTGACCCAGTTGTTCGGGAGTGGCGGTCAACAGCAGCACGCCGGGAATGGTTTCGGCTAGCTGCTCGACCAGCGAGTATTCGGGGCTGACCTGATCCTCGTGCCACACCAGGTGGTGCGCTTCGTCGACCACCAACAAGTCCCAGCCGGCTGCGAACAGTGCGTCCTGAGCCTTCTCGTCATCCACCAGCCACTCCAGGGCCACCAGCGCGAGCTGGGTGTCTTCGAACGGATTGGAGGCATCACTTTCGATGAAGCGCTCTTCGTCGAACAGCGCGACCTGCAGGTTGAAACGGCGACGCATCTCCACCAGCCACTGGTGCTGAAGGTTTTCCGGCACCAGGATCAACACGCGATTGGCGCGGCCCGAAAGCAACTGACGATGGATCACCAGGCCGGCTTCGATGGTTTTGCCCAAGCCTACTTCGTCAGCCAGCAGAACCCGCGGTGCAATGCGGTCGGCTACTTCGCGGGCGATGTGCAACTGGTGCGCGATGGGTTGCGCACGCACGCCACCCAGGCCCCAAAGCGTGGACTGCAGTTGGTGGCTGGTGTGTTCCAGGGTGTGATAGCGCAGGGCGAACCAGGCCAACGGGTCGATCTGCCCGGCGAACAGGCGGTCGCTGGCCAGACGGAACTGAATGAAGTTCGACAGTTGGGTTTCCGGCAGGGTGACAGCTTCGTTCTGCGCGTTCAGGCCGTGGTAAACCAGCAGGCCATCCATATCGTCGACTTCGCGAACGGTCAGTTTCCAGCCTTCGAAGTGAGTGATGGTATCACCCGGCGAAAACCGCACACGGGTGAGGGGCGCATTCCGTAGCGCGTACTGGCGAGTGTCGCCAGTGGCCGGGTAGAGCACGGTCAACAAGCGGCCGTCCTGTGCCAGAACGGTGCCCAAACCCAGCTCGGCTTCGCTGTCACTGATCCAGCGTTGCCCCGGTTGATACTGCTGCGCCATGCTGCCTGACTCCCACCTTGAAAAAGCGGGCTATCTTAACGGAATGAGGGCTTGAGGGCCAAAAGACTCTCAGAAAAACTCTCAGTACTACGTTAGACCACCTGCCCGTCCTGGGCGGATCAAGGCACTTATTCGTGCCAATTGGGTCACAGTTTGCGACCGATGGCTCAAGTCGCCATCCCCGCAGCCGACAGCCTGCTGACAGGAGACTGATAAATATGCTGCCACCGATGCTCCCATTGAGTGCCGTGCCGATCACTTCGCAGCACGACCCGGTGCGCCCGCGCCCGGACATCGCCCCGGTGGTGCCCGTGCAGGAGAGCTCGACTGACAGCACCATCGACCTGAAAAAGCGCAACCCCGAAGAAACGGCCTTGCTGCTGCGCGAAGAGCAGCGCCGCAAGCAGGAGCAGGAACGACGTCGCCGTGAAGCTGACGAAGATCCCGAAGCGCACCTGGCGGTACCTGGGGATGAACTCAATGCCGACAACACGGTGCCGGTGGCGCCATTGATGGACGACCAGCCTCGTCAGGGCTTGTGGGTCGATATCCAGATTTGAGTGGATGGACTGGTCAGCGTTGCCGCCAGACCGCATTATTGGCGCAATTGTGCCGAGCGATGCGGCACTGAACTCATTTCAAGCGATGCACTGAACACCATGAGCCAAGACGACAAACTGATCGACCTTAATGCCGAACGCGCCAAGCGTATCCATGACCTCAACGACAAGCGCCTCAATGAAGTGCGCCAGGCGTTCGAGCAAGCCATGCCTCTGGCCAAGCCGAAGAAAAAACCGAAAAGCAAACCAAAGAAACGTTGAATCCCCTGCATCGGTTGATGCAGGTCAGTTTTTCCCCTTCTTTAAGTCCACTCTCGGACAACATTGATCCCGGTCAATATTTTCTCCTGCCTGTTTGGGTAACTTAGCCCTATCGCAACAAGGCAAGTGCAGGAGACGCGTCATGTTTTTCGACAACGTGGTGATCGCCGGAGTGCTGACTGTCAGCCTCATGTTTGTATTCTTTGCCGGATTCGGATTTTTTATCTGGAAGGATTCGCACAAGCGGAAAAAGCCGTAGGTCTTTCTGGGTGTAATGAGCACGCAAGGCATTTTGGGCAACTTCGGTTGCCCTTTTTTTTGCCTGCGAAAATCTATCGGTAAACACGTAACCCTGTAGGAGCGAGCTCTGCTCGCGATGGACGCCAACGATGACGCGGGCTGCCTGAATGTACGCGTTGTCCTTGCGGTCATCGCGAGCAGAGCTCGCT
>NZ_JBOIBY010000737.1:0-1725 GCF_050739655.1 Pseudomonas sp.
CCCACAGGGTTCGAGTAATACTCAAAATTTGTGAACGACTCGATTTCTGTGGGAGCGGGCTTGCCCGCGAAGGCGTTGTCATGACCGCCGCCAGGTTCAGATTCCTTTGAAGACGCCAGGTCGCCTCTCAACCAACGACCTCACACCCTCCCGGGCATCCTCGGTGGTCAACAACTTCTTCGCCAGCGCCTGCAACCCTTGCGCGGCAACGGTTTCCCCTTCGTAGCGCGCTTGTCGCGCCGACATCAACGTCGCCTGAACACCCAGCGGCGCCTGCCGGGCGATGCGTTCGGCCAGCTCAACCGCCCTCGGCAGCAAATCCTCACTGGCCATCACCTCCTGCACCAGTCCCAGGTGCAAGGCGTCGTGGGCATCGAATTCATCACCTGTCAGCATCCAGCGCATGGCATTGCCCCAACCGGCCACCTGATGCAGACGCAAGGTGGCGCCACCGAAAGGAAAGATCCCGCGTTGCACTTCCATCTGCGCGAAGCGTGTGTTGCTGGCGCACAGGTTGATATCCGCGGCCAGCATCAACTCGATGCCGATGGTCAGGCAATAACCTTGCGCCGCGACTATCACCGGCTTGCTGACCCTGGGACCGGCAAACACGCCCCAAGGATCGCAACCACCGGGCGGCGCCTGCCAGCCTTCGACCAGCGCCTCACTGGCGCTCGCCAGATCCAGCCCGGCGGTAAAATGCTCGCCATGACCAAAGACCACCGCCACCCGTGCATCGTTGTCGGCTTCGAACTCACCGTAAGCCAGGCTCAAGCCGTTGAGCAGGTCGAGATCGAAGGCGTTGCGTTTGGCGACCCGGTCCAGACCGATCAACAGGACATGACCGCGTTTTTCACGGCTCACGCGACTGGTGTTGGGCTCTTTCATGGTGCATTTCCTCGGGCGGGAAGGGAGGTCGGACCGGCGGTCGGGGTCATCTGGGTGAACCGTTTTAGCGCCATCGCCCGCAGCGCCGGGCCTTTGAAAAATAGTCGCTGGCACGATTATCCGCAAAGCCTGTGACAGAACGCCGTACGCGGGAGTTTTGCGTTAAAAAAAGCTCCCTTTTCCGGCAAATTCCGGTATAGTGCGCGCCGGCCTTTAGCCGGGCCGCGTTTAGGTAGCGCAATTCGCCGAAGTCAACTTCGGTTGCATGTCCGTCCTGCGGACTCTTCCTTGACGATTCTTTTCATTCATTCGTTTTCGCAAATCCCCGCCGACAAAGCTGCCAGGGCGACTCTTGAGTCTCAACACGGCACGCGCAGCTTTGGAGCATGGGTCTTTGCGGATGCACTTAGAGGCAGACCCATGACCCAGGAAACCGGCGGCTTCGCCGCTTTTAATCTTAACCCGAACATTCTTGCTGCCGTCATCGCGACTGGCTACGAAGAACCTTCGGCTATTCAGCAGCAATCGATCCCGATCATCATGGCCGGCCAAGACATGATTGGCCAAGCGCAAACCGGTACCGGTAAAACCGCCGCGTTCGCCCTGCCAATCCTGCACTGCATCGATCCTGCCAAGCGCGAGCCGCAAGCCCTGATCCTGGCGCCAACCCGTGAGTTGGCGCTGCAAGTAGCAACCGCTTTCGAAACCTACGCCAAGCAAATGCCGGGCGTTACCGTTGTGGCCGTTTACGGCGGCGCGCCTATGGGCCCACAACTGAAAGCAATCCGTAACGGCGCACAGATCGTTGTCGCCACTCCGGGCCGTCTGTGCGACCAC
>NZ_JBOIBY010000738.1:0-17006 GCF_050739655.1 Pseudomonas sp.
GTCCCCGGCCTATACCGGTTACACAGGAGTAAAGACCTGCATCCGCGACTGCACAAGGCGCGGATGCAAGGGGGGCTTAACGCTCGATTTTGATTTCCGTACGACGGTTCTGTGCACGACCGTCAGCGGTTTTGTTGTCCGCAACCGGCTGGCTTTCACCGGCACCGACTACCGACACGAAGTTACTGCGAGGTACGCCTTGCGAGATGAGGTATTCAACCACCGAGTGGGCGCGTTTATCCGACAGTTTCTGGTTGTAGGTGTCGCTGCCCACGCTATCGGTATGACCGGTGACGGTCAGCTTGGCAGTCGGGGCTTCGGCTTTCAGGCGAGTGGCAATCTTGTCGAGTACCATTTTGTCGGACGAGGTAAGCGTGGCTTTATCAAACTGGAAGTGAACATCGCGGATGACGATGGTTTCTTCCTTGACCACAACCGCTTCTTCGACCACAGGTGCAGGTGGTGGGCAACCGTTGGCATCGACTTGAACGCCTTTTGGCGTGCCTGGGCACTTGTCACGGCTGTCCGGCACACCGTCGCCGTCTTCGTCGCCATCACCGTGAACCCAGCAATAAGCCGCTGCCGTGCCGCCGACGAGCAGAGCACCATACCCTGCCCATGCCGAGCTTTCGGTCGCACCGAGGCCCGCGCCCACGACACCACCAACCGCCGCGCAGGTCGGCCAATCGGTTTTCTGCAAACCTGCGCAACCAGTCAAGACACTGGTTAGCAGAACCAAGGGTAATGCTGTCCGAACTATGCTCATCTAGTTTTCTCCTGAAGGATCGGCTCGGAACCGATTCAGGTAGTAAAGACCCGAGTTTTAATCTCCGCCAGCAATAGGCCATGCTGTTTATTCACGCATTGGCGACAGGTTCGCGCTTTTGTCGCCAAGCCGCTCTAGGCCCGAACGTTCGGGCAAGCTAGTCTTGGCAGACCCGATTGAGGATCTTCGATGACTGCAGATATTTCTTCACGCACGCCGCAACAGGCACTGGCCGCTTTACTTGACCGATATGCCCCCGCGCGCCTGTTGTTGATTGGCGCCAGCGAGTTCCCGGCACTGGAAGCGTTCAAACTCGCGCACCCGGAAAGCAGCGTCGCTTGCGCTGCCCCCGGGCCGTTGCCCGCCGAGTTGGCAGCCCGCCGATTCGACCTGGCCCTGGCGGTCGATTGCCTGGAGCATTTGCCCAAGCGCGATGGTCTGAACCTGCTGGGCGGCATCCGCAACCTCAACGCCAGCCGCATCGCCGTGCTGGCGGATCTGCCGGCCTGCGGCTGGCAGGAAACCGACTTTTTCTCCCTGGCCCTGCAAGCCAGCGAACGCTTTCAACGGGACGAACAGGTCCTGACCCTGTTTACCTACGATCTGCTTGAATACAAACAAGTCCCCGACTGGCTCAATTCGCGCTTCTGGGCCAATCCGGAAAACTTCGGGAAATACTGGTGGTAATGCAATGAGTACATCCATTTGCCCTTGCGGCAGCGGCACCCCGCTCGACGCCTGCTGCGGTCACTACCATGCCGGGCACCCGGCGCCGTGCGCGGAAGCCTTGATGCGCTCGCGCTACAGCGCCTATGTGTTGGGGCTGGTCGATTATCTGGTGGCCACCACCCTGCCTGCCCAACAGGCTGGCCTGGACCGTCAATCGATCAGCGACTGGAGCGCGCAAAGTACGTGGTTGGGCCTTGAGGTGGAAAGCTCCGAAGTACTGGGCGGCCAGCCTGAACACGCCTTCGTGACCTTCACCGCGCGGTGGCACGACAGCGGTGGCGAGCACAGCCACCGCGAGCGTTCGTCATTTGTGCAAAACACCGGGCGCTGGTATTTCATCGACCCCACCGTGCCGCTCAAGCCCGGACGCAATGACGCCTGCCCGTGTGCGAGCGGGCAGAAGTTCAAGAAGTGTTGCGCGGGGTATTTCAGCAGTTAGGCCATGGAATGCCTGTCCACCTCGCAGGAGCTGCCGAAGGCTGCGATCTTTTGGGTCTAGACTGGGGCTCAAGGGAGAAACACCACGATGATCATCCACCGCGGCGCACTCTATTTGCTCACGTTGTTCCTGGCACTGGGACTCGGCGGCTGCGTATCGTGGTTCGACGACGACTTGCCGGACCCCGAAGTCCATCTGGTGAAGATAGCGGTGGTCCGCGCCAAATTGCTGGAACAGAAACTCCTCCTGCATTTTCGCATCGACAACCCCAACGACAGCGACCTGACGGTGCGCAGTCTGGAGTACCGCATTCACCTGGGCGACATTCTGCTGGCCGAAGGCGAGCACGAACACTGGTTCACCGTCGGCCCCAAACACAGCGCCTACTTCAAGGTGCCGATCCGCACCAACCTGTGGTCAAAGGTGCGTGACCTGGTCAAACAGCTGAAAAAACCCGATCAGCCCGTTCCTTATCGTCTGGAAGGTGAACTGGAAACCGGTATATTCATCGCCCGCTACGTGCACCTGGCGCGCAATGGCGTGATAATCCCCGCCGATTTAATTCCGGAGCAACACCGATGACCCAGCAACCCCACGTCCACGGCCCTGACTGCAACCACGATCATGACCATCACCAGCATGATCACGACCACGGCCATGTCCACGGTCCGAACTGCGGCCACGCTCACCAGGAACCGGTGCGCAACGCCCTGAAAGACGTCGGCCGCAACGATCCGTGCCCGTGCGGCAACGGCAAGAAATTCAAGAAGTGCCACGGCGCTTGATGCTTCGGGCGAAGACTTGCTTCGCCTGTTGTATCGTCTGCGCGAGCAGACCTGTGGTGTGAATGCAGTTCCCTTGTGGGAGCGGGCTTGCTCGCGAAGACGGTCTAACAGGCGAGGATTGTCTTCGCCTTGAACATCAAGCGCCGTGGCACTTCTTGAATTTCTTGCCGTTGCCGCATGGGCACGGGTCGTTGCGGCCGACGTCTTTCAGGGCGTTGCGCACCGGCTCCTGAGGGGCGTGGTTGCAATGCGGGCCGTGGACATGGCCATGGTCCTGATCCTGGTCATGATGGTCATGATGGTCATGATGGTCATGATCGTGGTTGCAGTCGGGGCCATGGACATGGGGTTGCTGGGTCATCGGGGTTACTCCGGAATTAGATCGGCGGGGATTATCACGCCATTACGCGCCAGGTGCACGTAGTGGGCGATGAATAAACCGGTTTCCATTTCACCTTCCAGACGATACGGGATGGCTTGCTCGGGACTTTTCAGCTGTTTCACCAGGTCTTTGACCTTGGGCCACAGGTTGGTGCGGATCGGCACCTTGTAGAAGCGGCTGCTCTTGGGGTCGACCGTGACCCAGTGTTCGTGCTCGCCTTCAGCCAGCAGGATTTCCCCCAGATGAATGCGGTACTCCAGGCCGCGCACCGTCAGCTCGCTGTCGTTGGGGTTGTCGATGCGAAAGTGCAGCACAAAACGCTGTTCCAGTAGCTTGGCCCGCACCACTTCAACCCTGACCAGATGAACCGTGGGGTCCGGCTCATCATTGCTGAACCATGACGCACAGCCGCCGAGCCCCAGACAAAGGGCAAGCGTGAACAGACAGTGTGCGAGTCGCCGGGTGATCATGGTCGTTGCTCTCCCTTGAGCCTGTAGGCGCTGCCGAAGGCTGCGATCTTTTGGGCATCACCTCACGTCCCGAAATACCCCGAACAGCACTTCTTGAACTTTTGTCCACTGGCGCAAGGGCAAGCGTCGTTGCGCCCGATATCGAGCCGGACGGTGGGGTCGATGAAATACCAGCGGCCGGTGTTTTGCACAAAGGAGGAGCGTTCCCGGTGACTGTGTTCGCCGCTGCCGTCGTGCCAGCGCGCGGTAAAGGTCACAAACGCATGTTCCGGCTGGCCACCGAGCACTTCCGAGCTTTCCACCTCAAGGCCCAGCCAGGTGCTTTGGGCGCTCCAGTCGCTGATCGATTGCCGGTCGAGTCCTGCCTGCTGGGCGGGCAGGGTGGTCGCAACCAGATAATCGATCAGGCCAAGTACATAGGCGCTGTAGCGCGAACGCATCAAGGCCTCGGCACAAGGCGCCGGGTGCCCGGCATGGTAGTGACCGCAGCAGGCGTCGAGCAGGGTGCCGCTGCCGCAAGGGCAAATGGATGTACTCATTGCGTTACCACCAATATTTCCCGAAGTTTTCCGGATTGGCCCAGAACCGCGAGTTCAGCCAGTCGGGGACTTGTTTGTATTCAAGCAGATCGTAGGTGAACAGGGTCAGCACCTGATCGTCACGCTGAAAACGCTCACTGGCTTGCAGGGCCAGGGAGAAAAAATCCGTTTCCTGCCAGCCGCTGGCCGGCAAGTCGGCCAGTACTACGATGCGACTGGCGTTGAGGTTGCGGATGCCGCCGAGCAAGTTCAAGCCATCGCGCTTGGGCAGGTGTTCGAGGCAATCAAGCACCAGCGCCAGATCAAACCGGCGTGCCGCCAACGCGGCAGGCAATGGCCCGGGTGCGGCGTGCGACACACAGCAGTCGGGGTGCGCAAGTTTGAAGGCTTCAAGTGCGGGGAACTCGCTGGCGCCAATCAGCAGCAAGCGCGAGGGGGCGTAGCGATCCAGCAAAGCGGCCAACGCCTGTTGGGGCGTACGCGAAGAAATACCTGCAATCATCGAAGATCCTCAATCAGATCTGCCAAGACTAGCCTGCCCGGAACTTCGAGCCTAGAGCGGCTTTACCTGAAAAGCGACGATCTGCCCAGAACGCGGGATAAAACTGCAATGGCCTATTGCTGGCGGAGAATTAAACTCCGGTCTTTACTCCCTGAATCGGTTCTAAGCCGATCCTTCAGGAGAAAACTAGATGAGCATAGTTCGGACAGCATTACCCCTGGTCCTGCTAACCAGTGTATTGACTGGTTGTGCAGGTTTGCAGAAAACCGACTGGCCGACTTGTGCGGCGGTCGGTGGTGTCGTGGGTGCGGGCCTCGGTGCTACCGAGAGTTCGTCATGGGCGGGATATGGCGCGCTGATCGTTGGTGGTACGGCGGCGGCCTATTGCTGGGTTCATGGTGATGGTGACGAAGACGGCGATGGGGTACCGGACAGCCGCGACAAGTGCCCTGGTACACCTAGAGGCGTGAAGGTCGATGCCGACGGTTGCCCACCGCCAGCCCCGGCTCCGGTGGTTGAAGAAGCCGTGGTAGTCAAAGAAGAAGTCATCGTCATTCGCGATGTTCACTTCCAGTTTGACAAAGCCACACTCACGGCAGCCGACAAGACAGTACTCGACAAGATCGCTACCCGCTTGAAAGGTGAAGCGCCAAACGCCCAACTGACTGTCACCGGTCATACTGACAGTGTCGGTAGTGATACCTACAACCAGAAACTGTCGGATAAACGCGCCCACTCGGTAGTTGAATACCTCATCCAGGAAGGTGTGCCACGCAGCAGCTTCGTATCGGTTACAGGTGCGGGTGAAAGCCAGCCGGTTGCCGATAACAAAACCGCTGACGGCCGTGCGATGAACCGTCGTACGGAAATCAAAATCAACCGCTAGTCCCCTCGCATCCGCGGCTTGTGCAGTCGCGGATGCGGGTCTTTACTCCTGTGTAACCGGCAAGGGCCGGTGACACAGGAGCTTTCAAAAATGAGCAATCTCACACGGACCGTCTTGCCGGTTCTGCTGCTGGGCAGCCTGTTGACCGGTTGCGCTACTCACAGTGATGGCACTGCCCCCCTCAATCAACGTACCTGGCCCATCTGCAGCCTTCTTGGCGGACTGGTCGGTGGAGGCTTGGGCGCTATCGAAAGTGGCGGTTGGGCGGCAGGTGGAGCGGCGCTCGGTATCTTGACCGGTGGTTTGATCTGTTACGCCCAGGACGGTGACGAAGACGGCGATGGTGTTTTCGACCGTCGCGATCGCTGCCCTGACACGCCAGCCAACACCCCTGTAGAACACCATGGCTGCCCGCTGCCGCAATATCCGGCCAGCGTGAAGCCCGAGCCTGTGGCGCCTGAAGTCATTACGCTGAGCAATGACGTGATGTTTGGCTTTAATCAATCCGACTTGACCCCCACTGCGCAGAGCAAGCTCGATTCCATCATGAGCAAACTGCTGGACGCCGATGTGGCGAGCATCAAGGTGGTCGGGCATACCGACAGCGTCGGTGCGGACAGCTATAACCAGGCCTTGTCGGAGCGTCGCGCACTCGCCGTTGCAGATTACTTGTTAACTCAGGGAGTCGCGCCGAACAAACTCACCAGTGAAGGCAAGGGTGAGAGTCAGCCGGTGGCCGATAACGAAACAGAGGAAGGCCGCGCAAAAAACCGCCGCGTGGAATTGCACATCAATCATTGAGCCCCGTAATAGAGCCGTCGAGCGCGAATTGGCAGCGTTTCGACGGCCATTGGGCGATCTCCATGAAGAATTTTCAGTTGCCCTCTGGCTTATCCCGCGCGGAAGCCGTTACTGTGCGCCTAAAGAATAATTCTCATCGAGGGGCGTATGAAGGTGATATGGGGGCTGGGAAAGCTGCTGACCCTGCTGTTCTGGTTGGTGGTGCTGGCCAATCAGCTCATGCCGTTCATTTATCCGCTGCACCTGCTGGTCAATCTGGCTGGCGCCCTGTTGGCGGGCCTGCATCTTCTCGAGGCGCTGCTGTGCTTTCGCAGCCTCAGAGGCCGCGCCCACCCTTGGCGTGATCGCCTGAAGATCCTCATTTTCGGCGTTTTCCACCTGCTAACCCTTCCTGCTCCCGCACCTAAGGCTTCCCATGCGTAAACTCTGTCTGCTCGCTGCACTCATTAGCCCATTGGCCTGCGCTCAGGTGGTGAGTGTTGAAACCAACTCGCTGATGCGTCTGCCCAACACTGCCAGCACCTTGCAATTGGAACGCCTGGAAGTGGCGGATTACGGCACCTTGCTGATTCCCTCGAATGTGACCGAACTCACCGTGGGTGTACTGCATCTGGGGCGTGATGCGCGGATCGCAATCGTGCCTGGCGAACAGGCGCTTGAGCTGAAGGTCAGTCGCGCGGACCTGTCCGAAGGCAGCCAGATCACTGCCCGCGGTGCGCCAGGCACCTACCAGAAAGCGGCCCGATCCGGGCGTAACCTGAATCTGCAGATCAAGTCCCTGAACGCGCCACAATTGCAGGTGGATGCACGCGGTGGCGCGGGTGCACCAGGATTTTTTGGCCTCGACGGGGCCAATGGTGAGGCGCCGGGTTGTACCTGGGGGCAAGCGGGTCACGGTGCCGATGGCAGCGACGGCAGCGATGGCCAGGCCGGTGCGCCAGGCGCGGCGGTGAAGCTGGCCGTGCCGCGTGACTACCCGGCGGAGCAGATCAAGGTTCAGGTGGCTGGCGGTGCCGGTGGCTTGGCCGGGCCTGGTGGCAAACCGGGTGCGGGCGGCAAGGCCAAGGGCTGCTTTATCTATAAGGCCGATGGTGGCAAGAGCGGCAAGCCTGGGGCTGACGGGCAACCGGGGGCTGTGGGAGCATCAGGTTCGGTGACAGTGCAGCGGTTGTAATCTGTTTTTGAGATAGATGTAGGCAGTTAGATCGTCATCGCGGGCAAGCCATGCTCCTACAGGACTCTGATCGACTTCAGACCTGTAGGAGCATGGCTTGCCCGCGAAGCTTTTAGAGGGTTGGACGCACCGCAGCAATCGTCACCACCACCAAACCCACCAGCAAATTGATCCCCACCAGCCGCCGAATCCTTCCCAGCACCGCCGCCCCGGCTGGCCAATCCTGCGCCTCTACGGCCGTTCGTAGTTCCGGCAGCATCAATGCCTGTATCCGTAGAAACAACGCGGTCATCACCACGTAGAGCCCCATCATGACTTCTACATAACGCGGAGCATGCTCAAAACCGTTGAAGTGCAGATTCAGCATGACCACGCCGCTGACGGGTAACAGCACGACTGCGCCCCATACCCAGCGGAAAAAACCTTGAAACACTTCAACCCACAGCTTCAAGCGGGCGGGACCCTCCAGCGCCGTGACAGCCGCGGGGCGCAAGACCATCCAGGCGAAAAACATACCGCCTACCCACACCAGCGCGGCGAGGACATGCAGGCTATAAACAAGGCTAAAAGCGGTCATTGGGGTACTCCGTTCTGCGCGGGATTAATTAGCGGGGTATGATAGCGGCCGATCCGAACCACTGAAAATTTATCCAGCGTTTTTTGCGCCCGACAATCCATGATCAGCACTGAACTCAAAACCACGATCCAGGGCGCCTACTCGCGTTTTCTCGAAGCCAAGAGCCTCAAGCCGCGCTACGGCCAACGCCTGATGATCGCCGAAGTCGCCAAGGTCCTGGGTGACATCGACACCGACGACGAAGGCCGGCGCAGTGGCGAGCCCGCAATTGTGGCGGTGGAAGCTGGCACCGGTACCGGCAAGACCGTGGCCTACAGCATGGCGGCAATCCCGACGGCCAAGGCCGCCGGCAAGCGCCTGGTGATCGCTACGGCCACCGTCGCCCTGCAAGAACAGATCGTCTACAAGGATCTACCCGACCTGATGCGCAACAGCGGGCTGAATTTCAGCTTCGCCCTGGCCAAGGGGCGCGGGCGCTACATGTGCCTGTCCAAGCTCGACATGCTGCTTCAGGAAGGTCACGCGCAAACCGCGACGGCGCAGCTTTTCGAAGAAGAAGGCTTCAAGATCGAAGTCGATGAGGCCAGTCAGAAGCTGTTCACCAGCATGATCGAGAAACTCGCCGGCAATAAATGGGACGGCGACCGCGACAGTTGGTCCACCGCGCTGGAAGACGCCGATTGGGCGCGCTTGACCACCGATCACAGCCAATGCACCAACCGCCATTGTCCGAATTTCGGTCAGTGCGCCTTCTACAAGGCGCGCGAAGGCATGGGCAAGGTTGACGTGATCGTCACCAACCATGACATGGTTCTGGCCGACCTGGCGTTGGGCGGCGGCGCCGTGCTGCCGGACCCGCGCGACACCATCTATGTGTTCGACGAAGGCCATCACCTGCCGGACAAGGCGATCGGCCATTTCGCTCACTACACCCGCCTGCGTTCCACTGCCGACTGGCTGGAAACCACCGCAAAAAACCTCACCAAACTGCTGGCCCAGCACCCGCTGCCGGGGGATCTGGGTAAGTTGATTGAGCAAGTGCCGGAGCTGGCGCGGGAGATCAAGACCCAGCAGCAGTTCATGTTTACCGCGTGTGAGCAGATCGCCGACTTCAAACCCGGCGAAGACGTCGAAGGCCGCGAGCGGCCGCGTCACCGTTTCGTCGGCGGGGTGATTCCCGAGCATATGCGCGAGATGGGTATCGAGCTCAAGAAGGGCTTTGCCCGCCTGACCGACCTGTTCACCCGTCTCACCGATCTGCTCAAGGAAGGTATGGACGGTGAGGTCAATATCGGCATCGCCAGCAATCAGGCCGAGGAGTGGTACCCGTTGTTCGGCAGCCTGTTGTCCCGTTCTTCGGGCAACTGGGAGTTGTGGACCGCCTTTACCGTGGAAGACCCGGAAGACAATCCGCCCATGGCGCGCTGGCTGACCCTGGCTGAAAGCGGTTCGCTGTTCGATATCGAAGTCAATGCCAGCCCGATCCTGGCGGCGGAAATGCTGCGCCGAAACCTGTGGAACGTCGCTTATGGCTGTCTGGTGACCTCGGCGACACTGACGGCGCTCGGCACCTTCGACCGTTTCCGCATGCGCGCCGGCCTGCCGAAAAAAGCCGTCACCGCCGTGGTGCCCAGCCCGTTTCATCACGCCGACGCCGGTGTGTTGCGGGTACCGAACCTCAATGCCGATCCGCGAGATGCCGCGGCGCACACCGCGGCGATCATTCGCGATCTGCCGGAACTGGTTGAAGGTTCCCGGGGCACGTTGGTGCTGTTCTCCTCACGCAAACAGATGCAGGACGTGTTCGACGGCCTCGATCGCGACTGGCGTAAGCAAGTGTTCATTCAAGGCAACCTGTCGAAGCAGGAAACCCTGAACAAGCACAAGGCACGGGTCGATGGTGGTGATTCGAGCGTGTTGTTCGGCCTGGCGAGTTTCGCCGAAGGGGTCGACCTGCCTGGTGCCTATTGCGAGCACGTGGTCATCGCCAAGATTCCGTTCTCGGTGCCCGATGATCCGGTGGAAGCGGCGCTGGCCGAATGGATCGAAGCCCGAGGCGGTAACCCGTTCATGGAAATCTCGGTGCCGGACGCCTCGCTGAAGCTGGTCCAGGCCTGCGGTCGCCTGCTGCGTACCGAAGAAGACCGCGGCACCATCACCTTGCTCGATCGGCGCCTGGTCACCCAGCGCTATGGCAAGGCGATCCTTAATGCGTTGCCTCCTTTCCGACGTGAAATTTCCTGACACACCGGTGGGCAAATCTGCCCACCGCGTTGTCTATCTCTCTGTCAACGCCTATCCACTGGCCCATCGAGGTCGTTAGGGAGAATTCCGTTCTCATGATTCGCCGTTCGTTACCCGCCGTTTTTGCCCTGATCTTCGCGGCCCCCCTCCTGGCGGCGCCTGCCGGTCAGCAGACCCTGTTCAACTTCGTTCGCCCCGCTGACGTGGTGCGGGTGGCGACCGAGAACGCCGATCTGCCGCAATCCAACGCCGAGCAAACAGCTGAAGGCGAAGTGCTGCGCCGGGTGACCTTCAATCCGGTAGCCCGACCGACCTTGCGTTTGAGCCCGCAATCCGGGGTCTGGGATTGGTCACAGTCCGCCATGATGAGCCTGCGCATCCAGAGCGCGATGAACTGGCCGATTACCCTCTATGTGCAGATTCAGAGCAACGATAGCAAGACTCTGACCAGCCGCATCGACCTGCCGGCAGGGCCTGCGCAGACGTTGCTGGTGCCGCTGGTCGCGACTTCGCCGCTGAGCCAGGGCATGAAGGCCGGGCCACCGATGCCGGTGACAGTCGACGGTCAGCGTGTATTGCTTGCCAGCAGCAGCGGTGAACTCGATCGTGGGCAAGTGGTGTCGGTCAGTCTGTCGATGGACCAACCGAAAGCAGCACAAAGCATTCTGCTTGAGCGCTTCGGTGTGGAGGACGGCGAAGCGGCCACTAAAGCGGCGTATGGCAATCTGGTTGACGCCTACGGCCAATCGACTCGGACCAAGTGGCCGGAAAAAATCAGCAGCGATGAACAACTCAAGGGCGCGGCCGCCAAAGTACAGCAGCAGTTGAAGAACTGGCTGGCCGAGCGCGACAAGGCACCCCTGGACAAATTCGGTGGCTGGACCCAAGGCCCTGCGTTCAAGGGCAGTGGATTTTTCCGGACTGAAAAACGTGACGGCCGCTGGTACCTGGTCACGCCGCTGGGGTATCCGTTCTATTCATTGGGGGTTAACACCGTCGCGGCGGATGTGAACCAGACCTATGTCGCCGGTCGTGAATGGATGTTCGAATCCTTGCCCAAGGCTGGCGAGCCGCTGGCCAACCACTTTGGCGAGGGGGATAACCGTGGCGGCAATGGCGTCGATCAGGGGCGCGGCTTCAATGCCGGGCGCTGGTACGACTTCTATGGCGCCAACCTGCAGCGTGTATACGGCGATCCCTGTGCGCCGGGTAGCAATACCAAGGCCGGGGTAGCCGAAGCAGCCAAGGCCGACGCCGTAGAGGCAAGCGAGGAGAAAGCTGCGGAGCAACCATTGGTGCCAGCGACGGCCGAATCCGGTGTCGCCGAGGCTGCCAAGGCGGATGCCGAACAAGCGGCTGCGGTGAGAGCGACCGAACCCGTGCCGGTAGAACCTTGCAAAGCGTCGTTCGACGAAAAACGCTGGGCCAGCCAGACCCTTGATCGTCTGCAAGCCTGGGGATTCAACACCGTTGGCAACTGGAGTGCGCCAGCACTGGGCGATGCCGAGCGCGTGCCGTACACCTTGCCGCTGTCGATCGTCGGCGATTACACCAGCATCAGCACCGGCAACGACTGGTGGGGCGGCATGCCTGACCCGTTTGACCCGCGCTTCGCCATGGCCACCGAGCGCGCCGTGGCTATCGCAGCCCGAGATCATCGCGATGATCCTTGGCTGATCGGTTACTACGCCGACAACGAACTGGCCTGGGCCGGCCCGGGTGATGATCCGAAAGCCCGTTACGCCCTGGCCTATGGCACCTTGAAAATGACCACCGACGTGCCGGCCAAGCGCGCATTCCTCAAGCAGTTGCGCGACAAGTACCGTAATCAGGCGGGGCTTTCCAAGGCCTGGGGCATTGATTTGCCTGCCTGGGAGTTGATGGAAGATCCCGGCTTCGTGCCGCCGCTGCCAAGCCCGGAGCACCCGGAGATCGAAGCCGATTTCAAATATTTCCAGAAAGTCTTTGCGGACACTTACTTCAAGACCATTTCCGACTCGCTCAAGTGGCACGCGCCGAACCAGTTGTTGCTGGGTGGCCGGTTTGCCGTCAGCACACCGGAAGCTGTCGAGTCCTGCGCCCGCTATTGCGACGTACTGAGCTTCAATCTGTACACCCTGCAACCGCAGGACGGCTATGACTTCGCCAAACTGCGCGACCTCAACAAGCCGGTGCTGATTACCGAGTTCAACTTCGGCTCGACCGACCGCGGTCCGTTCTGGGGCGGCGTGACGCAATTGGCGAAGGAAGAGGACCGAGGGCCGGCTTATGCCAACTTCCTGAAACAGGCACTGAGCGAACCGTCGATTGTGGGTGTGCACTGGTTCCAATACCTTGACCAGCCTGTCACCGGGCGCCTGTTGGATGGCGAAAACGGTCACTTTGGTTTGGTGGGGATTACCGATCTGCCGTTTCAAGGGTTTGTCGACAGCGTGCGCAAGAGCAATCTGGCGGCGGTCGATCAGTTGGCCAAGGAAGCGCAAAAGGCCAGTGCCGAGGCGGATAAGGCCAAACACGATGCCGAAGGTGGGCGCGACGCCGACGCTGGCAAGGGGCCGGGGAAGGGCGCTGGTGGGCATTCCGGGAAGGGTCATTAAGGCGCAGGGTGTCTGAATCGCCTCCGCTCAAGGAGCTGCCGAGTGAAACGAGGCTGCGATCTTTTGATTTTTTAAAGCAAGATCAAAAGATCGCAGCCATCGGCAGCTCCTACGCAGCGGGCCTGGATGAAGAACGCAACCGCCCGGCCCGCACCTGTTCCCAAAACCCCCAAGGACTGGAACAATGCGGGCCACTTTGTAGAGCGTTTATCCGGGGAGTTGCGGGTGCAGATTCAGGGTCATTACGAGCTTAAGTTCGAGGCAGTGCGGGAGGCATTCGCGGCGCTGTTCGACGATCCTCAGGAGCGTGGTGCGGCGCTGTGCATCAAGATCGGTGGCGAAACCGTGCTTGATCTGTGGTCCGGTACCGCCGACAAGGACGGTGCCGAGGCCTGGCACAGCGACACCATTGCCAACCTGTTCTCTTGCACCAAGACGTTCACCGCCGTTACGGCCTTGCAACTGGTGGCCGAAGGCAAGTTGCAACTGGACGCCCCCGTTGCCCGTTACTGGCCGGAGTTTGCCGCCGCCGGCAAAGAAGCCGTGACCATGCGCCAACTGCTCTGCCATCAGGCCGGCTTGCCGGCGTTGCGCGAGTTGCTGGCCCCTGAAGCACTCTACAACTGGCAAACCATGGTCGACGCCCTGGCCGCCGAAACCCCGTGGTGGACACCGGGTGAAGGCCATGGCTACGCGGCGATTACCTATGGCTGGCTGATCGGCGAGTTGTTGCGCCGTGCCGACGGACGCGGGCCGGGTGAGTCTATCGTGGCGCGGGTAGCCAAGCCTCTGGGCCTGGATTTCCACGTCGGTCTGGCTGATGAAGAATTCCATCGCGTGGCGCACATCGCCCGCGGCAAAGGCAACGTCGGTGATGCCGCGGCCCAGCGCCTGCTACAAGTGACCATGCGAGAGCCAGCGGCCATGACCACCCGCGCATTCACCAATCCGCCATCGGTGCTGACCAGCACCAACAAACCGGAGTGGCGGCGCATGCAGCAGCCGGCCGCCAACGGCCACGGCAATGCCCGCAGCCTGGCCGGCTTCTACGCCGGCTTGCTCGATGGCAGCCTGCTGGAAAGCGAAATGCTCGACGAATTGACCCGCGAGCACAGCCTCGGCGAAGACAAGACCCTGCTGACCCGGACCCGTTTCGGCCTGGGTTGCATGCTCGATCAGCCGGATGTGCCCAACGCCACGTTCGGACTCGGTCCGCGAGCGTTCGGGCATCCGGGGGCCGGTGGTTCAATCGGTTTTGCAGATCCGGAGCACGATGTGGCTTTCGGTTTTGTGACAAATACACTGGGGCCGTACGTCTTGATGGATCCGCGCGCGCAGAAACTTGTGCGGGTACTGGCCACTTGTCTGTAAATCCCGCTTAAAGGTCCCAGGTCCGGAACCCAAAAGCCTTTTCAGTTTCAAATCATCAGTTTATGCGGGCTATATAGCGGCCTGATTTTTTTGACTTCATTTTGTGGATATCCAATGTCAACCAAACCAACCCTCGCCTTGGCACTGTGCTTCGCTATTACCGGTTGCGCACAGAATCCGAAAAGTGATGCGGACGGCGGCAGCTGGTGGCCGTTCGGTTCTTCCGACAAGGTTGCAGCGAAGGAACCTGCTCCGGCTCCTCTTAAGCCTGCTGCTACCGCTCCGGTAGCCAAGACTGAAAGCTCCAGCCATTGGTACTGGCCGTTCGGTTCCGATGACGATGCGAGCAAGCCTGCCGACAAGCTGGCTGCCAAACCGCAGGTAAAACCCGAAGCCAAACCGGCTACCGTGGCCAAAGCCAAAGACGAGTCTGGCGGCAATTGGTGGTGGCCGTTCGGTGGCAAAGAGCAGTCGACGGCCAAAGCCGTGCCGATGCCGGATCCGAAAGTCACCCAAGCCTGGCTTGATGACTACGAGCCGCGCCTGCGTACCGCGATCAAGGACAGCAACCTGCAACTCGAACGCCGTGAAAACGTATTGGTGGTGATTGCACCGGTCGAAGGCTCATTCAACCCTGATCGCCCGGCCATGCTGCTGCCGGTGACCCTCGGCCCGTTCACCCGTGTCGCGAAAATCCTCGAAGCCGACCCCAAGACTGCTGTGCTTGTGCTGGGTCACAGCGATACCTCGGGCGCTGCCCCGGCCAACGTCAAGTTGAGCCAGGAGCGTGCGCAATCGGTCGCCGCGATCTTCCGTCTGAGCGGCCTGCAGCGTGATCGTCTGATGCTGCGCGGCATGGGTGGCGAAGCCCCGCGTGCGGCCAACGACAGCGTTGAAGGGCGTGCCTTGAACCGTCGTGTGGAACTGCTGGTGACCCCGCAGAACACCATGATCGCCTTGCTCAGCAAGTACAACATGCCGGCTCCGGCTCCAGTCACCATGGTTGCAGCGCAAGACGTCAAGCCGGTCGCCAAGCCTGTGACTCCGGCACCAGCCGCCAAAAAGGCCGCAGTTCCAGCCACGAAAAAAGCGCCGGCCAAGAAAGCCGCCGCCAAGAAAGCTCCGGCTAAAACCGCGACACCGGCGAAAAAGACGGCTCCGGCCAAGGCCGCTGCCGACACGAAAAAAGTCGCCACCGCCGATACCACAAAGAAGTGATTCGTTAACCAAAAGGAATGCGACATGACCAAGGCCCTGGCTGATATGCGCCGCGACTACACCCGTGATGGCCTGACCGAGGCGCAAGCCCCGGCCGAGCCGTTTGCGCTATTTCACCAATGGTTCGCCGAGGCGGTGAAAACCGAGCAGGCACCGGTGGAAGCGAATGCCATGACCTTGGCCACGGTCGACCGGGACGGTCGGCCGCATTGCCGTATCCTGCTGCTCAAGGGCCTGGACGAGCAGGGCTTTACCTTCTTCACCAACTACGACAGTGCCAAGGGCCAGCACATCGCCGCCAACCCGTTTGCGGCGATGACGTTCTTTTGGCCAGCCCTGGAGCGCCAGGTGCGTATTGAAGGTCGGGTGGTGAAGGTCACGCCGCAAGAGTCTGATGCGTACTATCAGGTTCGCCCGCTGGGCAGTCGCCTTGGTGCCTGGGCTTCGCCGCAGAGCCAAGTGATTGCTGATCGCGGGGAACTGGAGGCGCTGCTCAAGGATACCGAGCAGCGTTTCAGCGATTCCCAGCCTCACTGCCCTGAACATTGGGGTGGCTATCGTTTGTTGCCTGAGCGTATCGAGTTCTGGCAAGGCCGTCCGAGCCGTCTCCATGACCGCCTCAACTATCGCCTGCAAGGCGCCGACTGGACGCTTGAACGTCTGGCGCCTTAAGCAGTCTACCGCTCGGGATAGCTTGCCGCGGCGGCCTCAAGCCACTGCGGCAGGTCTCGACGCTTGATTTTCTGCGCCTGAGCGCTCGCCAACTGTTCGAGCATGAATGCTTTTTTCTGTTCGTCTTGGCCGGCCAGTGCCAGCGCGAGGTCACGGTCCATCCAGCGTTTGATCCGCACGTAAATCCACCAGTGGAAGTACAGGCCTGCGGCAGTCGTGACGACGATGATAAAGTAATCCATGAAAATCCTTGGCCAGCGGCGTTGTTTGCCGAATTTACCGCTAATGTGTGGTGAATCCGTGAGGGGGCTGTACTGGAACTGAATGAAATCATTTTTATCCGGGCGATGCCGTGACAGGCGTCAAGCTGCGGAGTTTAATTAATACTTGTCCTTTGGAGTTGATGCTATGCGTAAGTCTGTTCTGCTGGTTGCTTCCTTTTCCACGATGGCGATGTTGCTCACTGGATGCCAATCGAGCCTGACCGGTGACTCCTACTCCCGTGACGAGGCGCGTCGCGTGCAGACCGTTCGCATGGGCACTATCGAAGCATTGCGCCCGGTGAAAATCGAAGGCACCAAAACCCCGATCGGCGGCGCTGCTGGCGCAGTGGTCGGCGGCGTTGGCGGCAGCGCCATCGGTGGCGGCAAAGGCAGTATCGTTGCTGCGGTCATCGGCGCAGTCGCAGGCGGCCTGATCGGTTCGGCCGCTGAGGAAGGCATGACCCGCACCCAGGGCGTGGAAATCACCGTGCGCGAAGACGATGGCAGCATGCGCGCCTACGTTCAGGAAGTTCAACCGAACGAAGTGTTCCGCGTTGGTGAGCGAGTGCGCATCGCCAGTGTGAATGGCAC
>NZ_JBOIBY010000739.1:0-14233 GCF_050739655.1 Pseudomonas sp.
GGGGGTGTAAGCAGATCAACTGTAGGAGCCGGCTTGCTGGCGATGGCGTCCTCACAAAGGTAGAAGAAACGTCAGGCTTTGCTCGATGCGACCTTGAGCAGCTGTTTCAAAAATCTGTGGTGTAAATACGGGCCTCTTCGCTGGCAAGCCAGCTCTCACAGGGGTATCGCTGTTCACAAGATCTGTAGGAGCCGGCTTGCTGGCGATGGCGGCCTCGCAAACGCCGAAGAAACGTCAAGCCAACATCGACATCAACCCACCCTGGCGATCAAGCCTGGCCAGGTCGTCAAAGCCGCCGACGTGGGTGTCGCCGATGAAGATCTGCGGCACGCTGCGGCGACCGCTGCGGTCGAGCATTTCCTCCAGCTTGCCGGGCTCACGCTGAATGTTGATTTCTTGCATCGCGATGCCTTTGCTGGCCAGCAGTGACTTGGCGCTGCGGCAGTATGGGCAAGTGTCGGTGGTGTACAGGGTCACAGTGTTCATGCGCGTTATCTCCGCAGCGGGATTGATCAGGCGTCGATGGCCGGGAAGTCGATATCGGTCAGAGCGACGTTGTTCAGGTAGTTGGTCAGCGTTTGCGAAGCCACATGGGCAATCACTTCGATGATCTTCGCGTCATTGAGGCCGACGGCGCGGGCCGCGGCGATCTGCTCGCCGGTCAAGTGGCCACGGCTTTCGGTGATCTGCCGGGCGAGCAGGGCATAGGCGTTCAGTTGACCTTCACGGGCACTGCGAATTTCCTGGCTGGAGAGCCCGGCCTTACCGGCAAACACCGTATGCGCCGCCAGGCAGTAGTCGCAGCCGTTGACCTGCGAGGTGGCGAGGAAGATGGCTTCCTTCTCGGTGGCGCTCAGGGACGTTTTGCCCAACGCCGCCGAGTTTTGCAGGTATGAGGCAAGCACGGCAGGGGCGTGGGCCAGCACCCGGAACACATTGGGCAGGAAGCCGATTTTCTTCTGCACGCCTTCCAGCAATGGGCGGGTAGTGTCGGTGGTGTGTTCAAGACTGACAGGGGCAATGCGGGTCATGGTGATTCTCCGAGGATTCAAGCGCGACAGGCGCTGGGTACGGAGTTCATGCTATGGATTCAGGCTGGTTAATTGGATGCAAATCGTCGAGGATATGCGATAGATCGTCCAGAACTGCTCCCGGGAGCCTCCCATGGATCGCTTGTCCACCTTGCTCACGCATTTCGGCGTCAACGCCGGCACCTTCCACAGCGGCACGTTTTGCGGCGCCACCGCGTTCGATGGCAGCCAGGCATGCGGCCACGTGCATTTGCTGCAGGCCGGTGAGGTCGGCCTGAAACTGGCCGATGAGCGCGACGTGCACCTTACCGAGCCGACTCTGATCTTTTTTCCCCGGCCCTATCGTCATCGGTTGTTCGCCACAGAAGCGTCGGCCACACAACTGGTGTGCGCGTCGCTGAATTTCGATGGCGGTTCGGGAAATGCGCTGGCGGCGGCATTGCCCGATTATCTGATCCTCAAGCTCGATGAAATTCCGACCTTGGCCAGCACATTGCAGTGGCTGTTCGATGAGGCTTTCGCGGGGACTTGTGGCCGTGAAGCGGTGATGGACCGGCTGTTCGAACTGGTGGTGATCCTGTTGTTGCGGCATATCCTCAGCAGTCGCAATCAACAACCGGGCATGATGGCCGGCCTCGCTGACCCGCGCCTGGCGCGCCCGTTGAACCTCATGCACGACGCACCGGGCAAGCCCTGGAGCGTGGCCCAATTATCCAAGGCAGCCAACATGTCGCGCGCCAGTTTCGCTGAGCATTTCAAGCGCGTGGTCGGGCAGGCACCAGTGGATTACCTGGTGAGCTGGCGTATCAGCCTGGCGCAGAAACGCTTGCGCGAGGGCAAACCGATTGCGCTGATCGCCGAAGAAGTGGGTTATGAAAGCCCGTCGGCACTGGCCCGGGCGTTTCGCCGCAAGACCGGGGTCAGCCCGCGAGAGTGGAGGGGGTGAACAGACATGATCCAGTGCAAACGTGTAAGCGACGCTGCCACGCCCGAAGATGGGCGACGCATTCTGGTGGATGTGCGATCAACCGAAAACAGTGTGGGAGCTAGCCTGCTAGCGATGGCGGCGGCACATTCGACATCTTCTTTGAATGTGAAGCCCCTATCGCTAGCAGGCTAGCTCCCACAGTGAATGGTGGTGAATCAGTTATTCGAAATGTTCGGGGTTTACCGGGTCGCCGGATTTCATGTTCAGTTGAACGCGGATGTCCTCAAACATCAAATCGTAATGCTTGTGAATTGAGCCGATCTGGCTGTGTGACTTTGGAATTCCATACTTCTCGGCGATTCTCGTTACATCCCTGGCGAAGTTGTAGGCCTCCTCTTTGGGCAGAAAGAAGGTTTCTGACATGTCCTTGCCCTGAATGCTGCCGTGCATGGTGAACTGAATACCCTTCACACCTTTGTCATTCTTGCTGACTTCATAGTCGAGGTGCACGTTGTAGTTGACATCATCCGGGGTCAGTGCATGACGTTCGATATGCAATTTACCTGGCTCAAACTGTGCCATGGGCGTTTCTCCTTACAAGTACGTAATGCCAGGTGTCGCTGTGCTGATGCGCGTGCCGGCCGTGCCTTGGACGATCGCTTCGATATCCGCGAGCGAACCGATCACCGCGACTTTTCCAGTATGGCGTGCGAATTCGCAAGCTGCCTGCACCTTCGGTCCCATGGAGCCTGCGGCGAAACCAAGTTTCTCCATTTCGTCCGGGTGCGCCTGGGCGATGGCTTTCTGCGTGGGTTTGCCATAGTCGATGAAGGCGGCGTTGACGTCGGTGGCGATCACTAGCAAATCGCCTTCAAGCTGTTCGGCCAGCAACGCTGAGCAGAGGTCTTTGTCGATGACCGCTTCGACGCCTTCAAGCTTGCCCGGTGAGGTGTACATGGTGGGAATGCCGCCGCCACCGGCGCAGATCACGATACTGCCTTTTTCCAGCAGCCATTTGATCGGGCGGATTTCGAAGATGCGTTTCGGTTTGGGGCTGGCGACCACGCGGCGGTATTTGTCGCCGTCCGGGGCAATGGCCCAGCCTTTTTCGGCAGCCAGTTTTTCCGCTTCGGCCTTGGCATAGACCGGGCCGATGGGTTTGGTGGGGTTCTGGAATGCCGGGTCATTGGCGTCGACTTCGACCTGGGTTAGCAGGGTCGCGAAGGGCACTTCGAAGTCCAGCAGATTGCCCAGTTCCTGTTCGATGATGTAGCCGATCATGCCTTCGGTTTCGGCGCCCAGCACGTCCAGCGGATAAGGGGACACCGGGGTGTATGCAGCAGCCTGCAGCGATAGCAGGCCGACTTGAGGGCCATTGCCGTGGGCAATGACCAATTGGTTGCCGGGATGGATCTTGGCGATCTGTTCGGTGGCGATCCGGATATTGGCGCGCTGGTTGTCAGCGGTCATGGGTTCACCCCGGCGAAGCAGGGCGTTACCGCCCAGAGCAACGACGATACGCATGGTTCAAGTCCTTCTGGAGGTTCGGTGATCCTGTAGGAGCTGCCGCAGGCTACGATCCTTTGATCTTGATCTTAAAAAGCAAAGTCAAAAGATCGCAGCTTGCGGCAGCTCCTACAGGTCAGTGGTCAGTCGTTATAGGTCAGCCAGTGTCGACACCAGAATCGCCTTGATGGTGTGCATGCGGTTTTCCGCTTGCTCGAAGGCGATGCAGGCCGGGGATTCGAATACGTCATCGGTCACTTCGATGCCGTTTTTCAGGTGCGGGTATTGCTCGGCAATCTGCTTGCCGACTTTGGTGTCGCTGTTGTGGAAGGCCGGCAGGCAGTGCATGAACTTGGTGCGTGGGTTGCCGGTGGCTTTCATCAATTCGGCGTTGACCTGATACGGCAGCAGTTGCTGGATGCGCTCGGCCCAGGCTTCGACCGGTTCACCCATGGACACCCAAACGTCGGTGTGGATGAAGTCCACCCCTTTGACGGCGGCTTTCGGGTCTTCGGTGAGGGTGATGCGGGCACCGCTTTCTTCACCGTACTGTTTGCAGCGGGCCACCAGATCGTCTGCCGGCCACAGCGCTTTCGGCGCACAGATGCGCACGTCCATGCCGAGCTTGGCGCCAATCAGCAGCAGCGAATTGCCCATGTTGTTGCGCGCATCGCCCAGGTAGGCATAGCTGATTTCGTGGATCGGTTTGTCGGCGTTTTCACGCATGGTCAGCACGTCGGCAATCATTTGCGTCGGGTGATATTCATCGGTCAGGCCGTTGAACACCGGTACGCCGGCGAACTTGGCCAGTTCCTCGACGATTTCCTGTTTGAAGCCCCGGTATTCGATCGCGTCGTACATACGCCCAAGCACGCGGGCGGTGTCCTTCATGCTTTCCTTGTGACCGATCTGCGAGGAGTTGGGGTCGATGTAGGTGACATTGGCACCTTGGTCATAGGCCGCGACTTCGAACGCACAGCGGGTGCGGGTCGAGGTTTTTTCGAAGATCAGCGCGATGTTGTTGCCTTTGAGGTGTTGCTGTTCGGTGCCGGTGTACTTGGCGCGCTTGAGATCGCGGGACAGGTCGAGCAGGTAACGCAATTCGCGAGGCGTGTGATGTTCCAGGCTCAGCAGATTGCGGTTATGAATATTGAACGCCATTTTGGATCTCCTAAGGTGTCGGTTATCCCCTTGGCCGCGCATGCCGTGGCAGCGGCGGCCAAGGCTAGTGGGTTAGTAGTCGATCGGATCGCGGATGATCGGGCAGGTCATGCAGTGACCGCCGCCGCGACCGCGACCGAGCTCGCCAGCGCTGATGGTGATGACTTCCACCCCGGCCTTGCGCAGCAGGGTGTTGGTGTAGGTGTTGCGGTCGTAGCCGATGACCACGCCCGGTTCCACGGCCACCACGTTGTTGCCGTCGTCCCACTGTTCGCGCTCGGCGGCGAAGCTGTTGCCGCCGGTTTGTACGACGCGCAGGGCCTTGAGGTTAAGGGCCGCGGCGACGGTATCGAGGAAGTTGGTTTTTTCCCGACGGATGTCGATGCCGCCAGGTTTGCTTTCGTCCGGGGTCAGGGTGAAGGCGACGATCTGGTTCACCACTTCGGGGAAGATCGTCACCAGGTCGCGGTCGCAGAAGCTGAACACGGTGTCCAGGTGCATCGCCGCACGGGATTTGGGCAGGCCGGCAACGACCACTTTTTCCACGGCCTTGTTTTTGAACAGGTTGATCGCCAGTTGGCCAATGGCCTGGCGCGACGAGCGTTCGCCCATGCCGATCAGAACCACGCCGTTACCGATCGGCATCACGTCGCCGCCTTCGAGGGTAGAAGCGCCGTGATCCTTGTCCGGGTCGCCGTACCAGATCTGGAAGTCGGCGTTGGTGAATTGCGGGTGGAATTTATAGATGGCGGTGGTCAGCAGGGTTTCCTGACGACGCGCCGGCCAGTACATCGGGTTGAGGGTCACGCCACCGTAGATCCAGCAGGTGGTGTCGCGGGTGAATTGAGTGTTCGGCAGCGGTGGTATCAGGAAGCTGGAGTTGCCGAGGAAGTCGCGGAACATCTGGATCGCCTTGCCGCCGAACGCGTCCGGCAGGTCATCGCCCGAGACACCACCGATCAGGAACTCGGCGATATGGCGGGGCTCCAGGCTGCGCAGCCAGGAATCCACTTCGTTGATCAAGCCCACACCGACGGTATCGGGGGTGATCTTGCGCGACAGAATCCAGTCGAGCGCTTCGGGGATGGCGACGATGTCCGTCAGCAGGTTGTGCATTTCCACCACATCGATCCCGCGCTCACGCATCTTGGTGACGAAATCGAAATGGTCACGCTTGGCCTGGGCCACCCACAACACATCGTCGAATAGCAGTTCGTCACAGTTGTTCGGGGTCAGCCGCTGATGGGCAAGGCCGGGGGAGCAAACCATGACTTTTCGCAGTTTGCCGGCTTCGGAATGGACGCCGTACTTAACTTTTTCCGTGGTCATTTCAGTAAACCTCCAGATGACAAAAACAGGGTTGTGCTTCCAGGAACAGGAGCTAAAGAGTCAGGAAGCCGTCGTAGAGACCGTAGGCCGCCACCAGAGCGCCAACGACTACCGCAGCGAAAAGCAGCTTCTCGACGTGGGTGAAAACAGGTTTGTTGAGTTCCAGTTTGGCCTTGGCGAACAGGATGACGCCGGGGGCGTAGAGCAGAGCCGAAAGCAGCAGGTATTTGATGCCGCCGGCGTACAGCAGCCAGACCGCGTAGATCAATGCGATGGCGCCAATGATGAGATCCTTCTGGCGCTCACCTGCCGAGCCTTCGTAGGTTTCGCCGCGCACCGCCAGGAGCAGGGCATAGGCCGCCGACCACAGGTAAGGCACCAGGATCATCGCGGTGGCGAGGTAGATCAGCGACAGGTAGGTACTGGCCGAAAACAGCGTGATGATCAGGAACACCTGGACCATGGCGTTGGTCAGCCACAGCGCGTTGACCGGCACGTTGTTGGCGTTTTCCTTGCGCAGAAACGCCGGCATGGTGTGGTCCTTGGCGGCGGCGAACATGATCTCCGCACACAGCAGCACCCAGGACAGAAGCGCACCGAGCAGGGAAATGATCAGGCCGACACTGATCAGCACCGCACCCCACTTGCCAACCACGTGTTCCAGGACGGCGGCCATCGATGGGTTTTGCAGTTTGGCCAGTTCCGGTTGGGTCATGATGCCCAGCGACAGCACGTTGACCAGCACCAGGAACAGCAGCACGGTGATGAAGCCGATCACCGTGGCCTTACCCACGTCACTGCGTTTTTCCGCACGGGCCGAGAAGATACTTGCGCCTTCGATGCCGATGAACACCCACACGGTGACCAGCATCATTCTGCGCACCTGGTTCATCACACTGCCCAGGTCCGGGTTTTTCATGCCCCAGATGTCGGCGGTGAAAATGTCCAGTTTGAAAGCGAACAGAGCAATCAGCATGAACAACACCAGCGGCACGATCTTGGCCACCGTGGTCACCATGTTGATGAACGCGGCTTCCTTGATCCCGCGCAATACGAGCAGGTGAACGGCCCAGAGCAGTACGGAGGCGCCAATCACCGCCGCGACCGTGTTGCCTTCACCAAAAATCGGGAAGAAGTAACCGAGGGTGCTGAACAGCAACACGAAATAACCGACGTTACCCAGCCAGGCGCTGATCCAGTAGCCCCAGGCTGAAGAAAAACCCATGTAGTCACCGAAACCGGCCTTGGCGTAGGCGTACACCCCGCCATCCAGGTCAGGTTTACGGTTGGCGAGGGTCTGGAAGACAAAGGCGAGGGTGAGCATGCCGACGGCGGTGATGGCCCAACCAATCAGGATGGCGCCGACGTCAGCACTGGCTGCCATGTTCTGTGGCAGAGAAAAAATCCCGCCACCGATCATCGAGCCGACGACCAGGGCGACCAATGCACCAAGACGCAGTTTTCCGGGAGCTTCAGACATTGCATGACTCCATTGCAGGTGAAGAGGGTTCACAGCGTAGTTCTGTTTACTGCTCAATCAGCTGACATAGATCACTGCATGCCCATATTCAAAAAACGGCTTTACGGCTGTTCCAAACACCGGCCGACTTCAGAAATCCTGCGTCCTAGAGGCTTCCTGTTTTGATCTGGGAATAGATCGTGTTGTCTGGTTTATCAAGCTAGTTCGTTTCCTTTAAGACGCAAATTTTCAGGGTGATTTTCTGTAAATATTCGCTTTATCAAAATTGTCGGTTAAACCAATTTTTTATATAGGGCAAGATTTTTTGAACTTTTAGTTAGGGGCGTAAATTGGCGTTCTCCAGTAATCGTTATTACGCTTTAGCCACTAGTTGATGGGTGGTTATTCCCCCGGATTTTTTCAGGCCATTGGAGGCGCAACAGGAATGTCGCAATCGACGAACAAGCTTCGCCTGAGCGCGCTGATCGCCCTTGTCGTGGGGTCGATGGTTGGTGGCGGGATCTTTTCCTTGCCGCAGAACATGGCGGCCCAGGCCGATGCCGGTGCGATCTTGATAGGTTGGGCCATTACCGCCGTCGGCATGCTCACCCTCGCTTTTGTCTTCCAGACCCTGGCCAATCGCAAGCCGGAACTCGACTCGGGCGTGTATGCCTACGCCAAGGCCGGTTTCGGCGATTACATGGGGTTCTCCTCGGCCTGGGGCTACTGGATCAGTGCCTGGCTGGGCAACGTCGGATACTTCGTGCTGCTGTTCAGCACCCTGGGTTTTTTCTTTCCTGTTTTCGGTGAAGGCAATACACCGACCGCCATCGCCTGTGCATCAGTGCTGTTGTGGACGGTGCATTTCGTGGTGATGCGCGGCATCAAAGAGGCTGCATTCATCAACCTGCTGACGACGGTGGCCAAGATCGTGCCGTTGATCATGTTCATCGTGATCGCTGCGGTGGCTTTCGAGGCCGACGTCTTCAGTCGGGACATCTGGGGGCGCAGCAACCCGAGTTTCGGCAGCGTGATGGACCAGGTGCGCAACATGATGCTGGTGACCGTGTTCGTGTTCATCGGCATCGAGGGCGCGAGTGTTTACTCGGCGCGCGCGGAGAAACGTTCAGACGTGGGGCGGGCCACGGTCATTGGATTTCTCGGGGTGCTGGCGTTGCTGGTACTGGTCAACGTGCTGTCGCTGGGCATCATGAGCCAAGCGGAGCTGGCCACCTTGCAGAACCCGTCGCTGGCGGCGGTGCTGGAACATATCGTTGGCCCGTGGGGGGCGTTGCTGATCAGTGTCGGTCTGGCGATTTCGCTGTTGGGCGCCTTGTTGTCCTGGGCGCTGCTGTGTGCCGAGATCCTCTTTGCCACGGCCAAGGACAAGACCATGCCAGCGTTCCTGACCAAGGAAAACGCCAACCATGTGCCGGTCAATGCGCTGTGGATGACCAATGTGATGATTCAGCTTTTCTTGCTGATCACGCTGTTTTCCGCAGGCACCTACACCAGCCTGATCTACCTCGCTTCGTCGATGATTCTGGTGCCTTATTTGTGGTCGGCGGCTTATGCGGTGTTGTTGAGCGGGCGTGGTGAAACCTATGAACACGCCTCCGCCGAACGCACCAAGGATCTTCTGATCGGCGGCGTAGCCCTTTGCTACGCGGTGTGGTTGCTGTATGCCGGCGGTTTGAAATATCTGCTGCTCTCGGCGTTGCTCTATGCGCCGGGGGTGATCCTCTTTGCCAAGGCCAGGTATGAGCAAGGCATGCCTGTTTTCACATCTTTGGAAAAAGGCATTTTTACCTGTGTGCTCTGTGGTGCGGGTCTGGCGGCGTATGGGTTGTACAGCGGCGTATTGAGGCTGTGAGGTTGTTGCTGGCGTTCGAGCCGCCCTACGACTGGTCGGCGATGCTGGGCTTTTTGTCGGCGCGGGCGATCGCGGGCATGGAAACGGTGGCTGACGGCGTGTACTCGCGCAGCATCGGCTTGAATGGCGTTCACGGCACCCAGGCTTGGCTCAAGCGTTGCTCGATGACCCTTTGCTGTTCGAGCCGGGTCGTGAAGGAGGCGTGGCGCGATTGCTGGCGTTGTACGGGATTGGGAGCTGGACGGCGCAGTACATTGCCCTGCGACAGTTGCGCGAGATGGATGGTTTTACGACTGGGGACGTGGGGTTGATCAATGCCTTGGCGACATTGGAAGGTGGGCCGGTGACGGCGCGGCAGCTGTTGGCGCGGGCTGAGGCGTGGCGGCCCTATCGGGGGTATGCGGCGCAGTTGCTATGGACTTCGTTGAGTCGGGTGGACTGAGCTGACTTGTTCTTTGTTGCCTGTGCGGGCCCCATCGCTGGCAAGCCAGCTCCCACAGGATGGGTGTCGTCACGACCATCTGCACCCACAGAAGATCTTGTGGGAGCGGGCTTGCCCGCGATGACTGATTAACAGTCACCACCACTGCGCGCGATGTGAACCCAGTTTGCACGCTGCAAGCTTCCATTGCACCGGCGTGCCGGTGATCTTCAGCGGCACGTGCAAGCGATGCGCTGCGCCCCATGGCGTTTGCTCAACCAGCATGCCTTGATCGTGCTCATCCTCGGCCCGCAGCGGCGCATCGTCCCCGCGACCGTTTTCGATCAACAACTTCGCCGTGCGCGCCAGCGACAGCCGCGCCGATCCGGTTTTCCCGCTGTTCAAACGTTCAGCCAGCAACGTGATTGCACTGGCCGCCATCAAATACCCGGTGGCGTGATCGAGGGCTTGTACGGGTAATGGTGTCGGCTTGTCCGCGCGCTTGCAGCGCATGCCGGCGTCGGCGATGCCGCTGCTCATCTGCACCAGGCTGTCGAAGCCGCGGCGATTTTGCCACGGGCCGCTCCAGCCGTAGGCGTTCAGGCAAACGTCGATCAGGCCGGGAGCCAGTCTTTGACGTTCAGTGCTTGAGTAACCCAAGTGCTGCAAGGCATCGGCGCGATAACCATGAAGCACGATGTCGGCGTCCTTGAGCAGGTTTTCGAAAATGCTGCGATCGGCCTTGTCGTTCAAATCCAGACGCGCACAGCGTTTGCCCAGTGTCATCTCGGGCACGACACCCGGCTCGTTCCAGGTCGGTGGGTCGATACGCAACACATCCGCGCCAAGCCCTGCGAGAAAACGGCTGGCAACAGGCCCTGCGAGCACGCGGGTCAAGTCCAGTACTTTGATGCCCGCCAGTGGTTGAGCAACCGAGCCTTGCCACAACAAGGCGTGCTGGCGGCCGTGTTGGGCAAACTGAATCAAGGGTTCGGCATTGACGGCTTGACCTTGCGGATGAGCCTGCCACTGTTCCCAGCTGCGCATTTCAGCCGCACAACCACCGGCATCGACGACGGCCTGCTCCAGGTCGCTCTTGGCCCATTGCGCGACTTTGCTCGCCATCGCCGCTCGGTCGGCACAAGCGCCCAGCACGGACTCAGCCGCAGCACGGTGATGGGGGGCGTTGGTGTGCAGACGGATCCAGCCATCCTTGGCGGCGTAGTCACCGGCAATGGGGTCCCACAGCGGCGGAACGCTCCAGCCCATTGGGCGGATAGACGTCGAGAACCAGAACGAGGCCAGGCGTCGGTCAACTTCGAGTCCCGGCAAGCGTCCGGTTTGCTGGTGCAACAGTTGGCTGACGGCCTGGCCGGCAACCGCGATGCTGGCACAGGCCAGCTCCGTGACGGCAAATGCCGAGGGCAGGGCGCCAGTGGAAGTAAACGGGATCGGCGAATGCAGCAAGCCGAGTGCGGCTTGAATGGACGTGAGTAAATCAGTCATCAAAGGCCCTCCAGAGGAGAGGGCAGAATAGAGCATAAAGATCAAAAGATCGCAGCCTGCGGCAGCTCCTACACTGGACCCTGTAGGAGCTGCCGCAGGCTGCGATCTTTTATGGGCTACACGCGGAACTGATCCATCAGTTTCATCTGTTGGGTGGTCAGCGAGTTGAGCTGGCTGCTGATTTGCGCCGATTCGGTGGCCTGGCCGGTCAAGGTTTCGGTGACGGTGCGGATCGCCGAGACGTTGCGGTTGTCCTCTTCGGCCACTGCGCTTTGCTGTTCGGCGGCGCTGGCGATCTGCAGGTTCATGTCGCTGATCACGGTGACGGCATCGCTGATCTTGCCCAGGGCCTGCACGGCTTGCTGGATCTGCCCGGCGTTGCTGTGGGCCTGGGTCTGGCTCGAATGCATGGTGGCGACCACGCCACGGGTGCCGCTCTGGATACGTTCGATCACCTGGCGGATTTCTTCCACCGAGTCCTGGGTGCGCTTGGCCAGGTTGCGCACTTCATCGGCCACCACCGCAAAGCCGCGACCGCTTTCACCGGCCCGGGCCGCCTCAATCGCCGCGTTGAGCGCCAGCAGGTTGGTTTGTTCGGCGATGCTGCGGATCACTTCCAGTACCGAACCGATCTGTTCGCTGTTCACCGCCAGCGCCTCCACTTCACTCACGGCCTTGCTGACTTCGTCGGCCAGTTGATTGATGTCGCGGGTGCTGCGCTCGATGATCTGCATGCCATCGCGGGCCGACTGATCGGCACCCTTGGCGGCACTGGCTGCATTCGATGCGCTGTTGGCGACATCGTGGGCGGTGGCGCTCATTTCGTTGGAGGCGGTGGCCACCTGGTCGATTTCGCGGAACTGTACCTGCATGCCTTCACTGGTCTGCCGGGCGATTTCAGAAGACTGGTCCGCCGTGCCGCGGGCATCGGTGATGCTTTGTTTGATCTGCGCAATGGTCGGTTGCAGCTTGTCGAGAAAGCGGTTGAACCAACTGACCAGTTCGCCCAGCTCATCGTTTTTGCTGTAGTGCAGGCGCTGAGTCAGGTCACCATCGCCGCTGGCAATCGCCTTGAGCATTTGCGCGACGCTGTTGATCGGACGGGTGACGCCCGAAGCGGTGAGCCAGATCAACAGCAGGCCGATAAGGCCGGCGATGATCGCCACGCCCAGCGCTTTGATCGTCCCGCTTTGCTGTGCGTCATCAAGCACCGCTTGGAGTTTCACCGAGTCCGCGAGCAACACCTGCTTGGGTAGGTCGATGACCACGCCCCAAGCCTTGGAGTCGGCAATCGGACTGACCGGGTACACCGCACGGATCACGTCGCCCTGTTGGAGGATCTTTGGTGCGCCGGCGCCGAGCAATTGCAGGACGTCCTTGCCCTCTGCGCCCAGGGTATCGCCGATGCTTTTGCCCACTTTGCCGGCGTCGGCGCTATAGGCCGCCATCACGCCAGTGCCGGAAACGATCAACATGTGTCCGGCGCTGTTGAACAGTTCGCGCTGGGAGTCGACCGCCGCTGCTTGCAGTGCGTCCAGAGCGATGTCGATACCGACCACGCCGATGGATTTGCCATCCACCAGCAGCGGTACGGAAATGGTGGTCATCAACACTTCCTTGCCGCCGACGGTATCGGCGTACGGATCGAGCAGGCAGGTGCGTTTATTGTCGCGTGGGCAGGTGTACCAGACGTTGTACGGCGTGCCGCTGAGATTGAGGGTGGTTTTGGTCATGTCCTCTTCGACCATGATCGTGTTGAGCGCTTCACCCCCAGCACGGCTCCAGTACGTGGCGAACCGACCGGCTTCGTTGGATTGGCGGGCCGCGTCGTTGACGAATTCGCTGTCCTTGCCATCCAGGCCATTGGGCTCGAATGCCAGCCAGATCCCCAGCACTTTGCTGTTGCGCTCGAAAGCTGTCTTCAGGCTCTGGTTCAATTCCTCGCGCAGCGCGCCGGCTTCAAGCGAACGCTTGGCGGCCAGGTTGCGCATGTCCTTGATCTGATCCGCCAGGGCGGTCACCACGGTCAGGGTTTCACCGAAGGTCTTCTGCACCCGCACCGCTTGTTCGGCAGCCTTGGCCTGGAGCAGGTTCTGCACACTGTCGGTGAGCATTGTGCTGCTGGAGTCGTTGACCAGTGCATCGTTTTCATTGGTCTGGTGGATGTTCATGCCGACAATCAAGCCGACCACCCCCAGCAGGCACAGACCGGAGAGCAGGACAATTTTCAGGCGGATGGAGAGTGAGTCGAACATGGGGCGAACTCGCGAGTGGTGATTATTATTTTTTTGGGCTGCGAGCCCTTGCGGCTCGACACGTCAAATCTTTTTAACGCCATTCATTGCACTTCGGCGGGGTGCGCAGTTGCATGAATGGGAGTCCGACGAACGGTAGTGGTTGACCGTTTGCGCGGAAAAATGTGCCGAAAACCGGATTAAAAACGGGGAAAATCGCCGACTGTTTCAGGAGGGGTGCAGGTTGGATTCCGGGCGCGACCAGATCCATAGATTGCCCAGTAGCATGCCGGTTATCGCCAGGTAGATCGGCCAGCCGTGGTCGAGCATCATCAGCATCAGTGTGGCGCACAGCAGCATGCTGACCGTGGCGCTGACTTTGGCCCGGCGCGCAATGATTTTGCCGTTGCGCCAGTTATGGAGGATGGGACCGAAGAGCCGATGGTTTTCCAGCCAGGCACTCAATCGTGGCGAGCTTTTGGTCGCCGCCCAGGCGGCCAGGAGGATGAACTCGGTGGTTGGCAAGCCGGGGATGACGATGGCGATCAGGCCGATGCCCAGGCTGATGTAGGCGAGCAGGCCGAAGAGGAGGCGGGCGAGTTTTGAAGTGGCTGGTTGAGGCATGGGCTCTGGGAAGTTCGCCTAAGACAGGATCGGAAACCTTCGGGCTTGCTCGGCCCCTGTGGGAGCGGGCTTGCCCTAATGCCAGTCAGTTAAGCGAAAAAGGTCTCTGTAGGAGCGAGCTTGCTCGCGAAAAACCTGTAGACGCCGCGACCATTCAGGAT
>NZ_JBOIBY010000740.1:0-2152 GCF_050739655.1 Pseudomonas sp.
TTGCTGGAGAACAGCAGCAGCGTGGTGTGGCTGTTGGCAACCAGCAGGTGAGCGATGTAGTCCTCATCCTTGACGCCGGTCGCCGACTTGCCTTTACCGCCACGACGCTGGGCCTGGTACGCAGCCAACGGCTGGGTCTTGGCATAGCCACCGTGGGAAATGGTCACGACGCGCTCTTCTTCCGGGATCATGTCACCCAGGGTCAGGTCGAGACGGGCATCGAGGATCTCGGTGCGACGCACATCGCCGTATTCGGCACGGATCACTTCCAGCTCTTCGCGGATCACTTCCATCAGGCGCGTGGCGCTGTTGAGGATGCGGATCAGCTCGCCGATCTGGTTGAGGATCTCTTGATACTCGGCCAGCAGCTTTTCGTGCTCCAGGCCGGTCAGACGGTGCAGACGCAGTTCCAGGATGGCTTGTGCCTGCTCCGGCGACAGGAAGTACTTGCCGTCGCGCAGACCGTATTGCGGATCGAGGTTCTCCGGACGGCAGGAATCAGCACCGGCACGTTCAACCATCGCCACTACAGCCGAAGACTCCCAAGGCGTGCTGACCAGCGCTTCCTTGGCTTCCGACGGCGTTGGCGAGGCCTTGATCAGGGCGATGACCGGGTCGATGTTCGACAGGGCAACTGCCTGGCCTTCCAGAATGTGCCCGCGTTCGCGCGCCTTGCGCAGTTCGAACACGGTACGGCGGGTAACGACTTCGCGACGATGACGAACGAACGCTTCCAGCAGGTCCTTGAGGTTCAGGATCCGTGGACGGCCGTCGATCAGCGCAACGATGTTGATACCGAACACCGCTTGCAGCTGGGTCTGGGCGTAGAGGTTGTTGAGGATGACCTCAGGCACTTCGCCGCGACGCAACTCGATCACGACGCGCATACCGTCCTTGTCGGACTCGTCGCGCAGTTCGGTGATGCCTTCGAGCTTCTTCTCTTTAACCAGCTCGGCGATCTTCTCGATCAGACGGGCCTTGTTGAGCTGGTATGGGAGTTCGGTGATGACGATCTGCTGACGACCACCGACCTTGTCGATGTCCTCGATGGTCGAGCGGGCGCGCATGTAAATGCGGCCGCGACCTGTGCGGTAGGCTTCGATGATGCCGGCACGACCGTTGATGATCGCGGCAGTCGGGAAGTCCGGACCGGGAATGTATTGCATCAGCTCGTCGACGGTCAGCTCAGGATTGTCGATGAGCGCCAGGCAACCATCGATGACTTCACCGAGGTTGTGTGGCGGAATGTTGGTCGCCATGCCCACGGCGATACCGCTGGAGCCGTTGACCAGCAGGTTGGGAACGCGGGTCGGCATGACCGCCGGGATCAGTTCGGTGCCGTCGTAGTTCGGCACCCAGTCCACGGTTTCTTTATGCAGGTCAGCCAGCAGCTCGTGCGCCAGCTTGGTCATGCGCACTTCGGTGTATCGCATGGCCGCAGCGTTGTCGCCGTCCACGGAACCGAAGTTGCCCTGGCCGTCTACCAGCAGGTAACGCAGGGAGAATGGCTGCGCCATCCGAACGATGGTGTCGTACACCGCGGTATCACCGTGCGGGTGATACTTACCGATCACGTCACCGACAACACGGGCAGATTTCTTGTACGGCTTGTTGAAGTCGTTGCCCAGCTCGCTCATCGCGAACAGCACACGCCGGTGCACGGGCTTCAAGCCATCGCGCGCATCCGGCAGTGCCCGCCCGACAATTACGCTCATCGCGTAGTCGAGATAGGACTGCTTCAGCTCGTCTTCGATATTGACCGGGAGGATTTCTTTGGCCAGTTCGCCCATGAGAAGCCTGATTCCTTTTTTTGGTGAAACTTCGTCAGGACCAACGAAGCTCGTCGCTGCAGGCTGAGTGCCATGCATCGACTTACGACAAATCAACGAGTTATGCCATGGATCTGCGCAGTAAAGGTCACCCCGCGGGGCAACCGTGGAAACCGCCGGATGTTATCACAAGAGCCGCCACGCACCTATCCCCTAGATGCGCATGGAGAGTAGTTAGTTGACCGGTGACAGGCTTGAGGGGGATCTGAGGGGCTTAGAGCTGAGTTGAATGGAGATTTGGCGACCGATTCGAACTTATTTGTTGGCTTTCAGGGCCCCTTCGCGGGCAAGCCCGCTCCCACAGGTATTGCGGTGTACACAAA